>JAXJTA010000032.1:0-7743 GCA_036309825.1 Eubacterium sp.
AATCTTCCGGAAGCTCCTCGCCTACGTACTCATAACCGCAGATCGTGCATCTCCAGATCGTCTTGCCTTCCGGCGTTTTTCCGACTTCCTGCGGCTTCGGTTTGATATTGTTCATGTAATATTCATACGTCGTTGATGCATCCGGACTGAGAACTTCCATATCTGTGATCTCGCCGACAAACATCGTATGCGAGCCCAGATCCTGCGTCTTGTCGACCTTTACGGAGATGTACGCATTCGTTCCCTCTGTCACATAGTAAATACCGTTTGCGCCTCTTTCACATGCCGTGAAATCCGCGAATTTATTCACCTCTCTGCCGCTTTGGAACCCAAAATGCTTAAAGAGATCGAAGCTTGCCTTCTGACTGATGATCGATACGGTGAACGCGCCGGTTCTCTGAATCATATCATGGGTGTAGTTGGCCTTGTTTACGCAGATACTCACCTGATTCGGTGCCGATGCAGCCTGAATCGCTGTGTTGATGATGCAGCCGTTGTCCTTGTCTCCTTCCTTCGCGGTGAGAACAAACAGGCCGTAGCTCAATTTGTACATTGCTTTCTTGTCCATCACAGTACCTCCTATGCATTTTTCTTTATTCTTTGATCCTCATCTGGATCTCGGTCACATATTTTCCGGTATCCGTCTCGACGAACTGATCGATGATGTTGAAGGTTGCCGCATATTCATAGAATTCAAGTTCCGGATAATGCTCCCGGATCGCCTCGAACGTATCCTGGATCGTCTCATACGGTCCCGTGTGATAAGCGACCGCGTAACGGCCTGCGGGAACATGCTCCAGCGTCCCCTTCTTCATTTCCGGCGTGAGGTTGTCATCCATCAGGTAGGCGCCAAAGTATTTGATGCTGTCCTCGTAGATACAGATCGTCGGATAGAAGTAGAAGGAATCGTCGAGCCAGAGGTCTTCCAGGGAGCCGAGCTGTACAAATCTCCGCTCCGGAAGCTGTTCGATCCGGAAGGAATTCGCATCATATTTGGCCTTTTCCGACTCGACATAATTTATCTTCCTCTGAATCGCCTCATCGATGCGCATGAGTTCTTCCCATCTGGTATGCAGAATTTCCGACTGCTTTTTCAGCATGTCGATCGTATCATGCGTCTCTCTTCCGTTCAGATAATACTTGATATCATCGATCGAATATTCCATTTTCCGCAGATAGCGGATCGTCGCCAGTAGATAGATCTGATCAAATCCGTAGGTCCGGTATCTGGTCTCATTATCACGATAACGCGGTCGGAAGAGCCCGATCCTGTCATAGTAATGAAGAGTCTGTTTGTTGATACCGAACATTTTACTCATGTCGGAAACGGTAAGAAATTCTTTCATCGTTAATTAACCCCAATTACATCGCCGTGCCGGCCGTTTTCTTCTGTCCTGCATTACAGAGCAAAGCTGCCATCCTGTTTTTCAGTGCAATACTTCCGAGAACAATACGTCCGGCCTGCTCATCAGATCTTTACTACCGGGAATCTGTCCGGAAGCTCGATGCCGCCGCGCTTATAGATAGCGCGCGCACGCTCGTTTGCTTCCTTCAGGATCGCTTCCTCATCCAGCGTCAGAACCTTGCGGTCCTTCATCAGCCATTTACCGTCGCACATCGTATGAATAATATTGGTAGAGTGCATCGCCGTAACAAGGGCTGCGATCTTGTCGTTTACCGGCTCCATCGACGGACCTGCCGGATCGATGACGATAAGGTCTGCCTTCTTGCCTGCCTCCAGTGTACCATAAAGATCACCGTCGAGGAGTGCTCTTGCGCCCCATCTGGTCGCCATGCGAAGGATATCCTGGCTCGGAACGACCGTCGGATCCAGTCTCCATCCCTTGTGGATCAGGGAGGTCAGCCACATCTCGTCGACCATGTCCATGTGGTTGGAGGAAGATGCGCCGTCCGTACCGATGGACAGGCAGATGCCTTCCTTCAGCATCTTCGGAATGCGGGCAAAACCAAGTACACGCATTGCCGATGCCGGGTTATGGGATACTTTTACATCGTGTTTCTTGAAGAGCTCGATCTCCTCGTCCGTCAGCCATACGGTATGTACTGCCAGCAGATTCGGGCCGAGAACGCCGAGGCGGTCGAGGTGCTTAACGGTACCTTCTCCCCAGCGCGCGTAGGTATATTCCTTCTCCTCTTTCGCTTCCGCGACATGCATATGGATTCCGACGCCGTATTTATCCGCCAGCTCTTTGGTTCTTACGCAGATCTCATCCGTATCGTTGAAGATCGTGCGGAGACCGAACCATACCTGTACTCTGCCGTCTGCTGTATTGTGATATTTCTCGAGGTCCTCGACCTGCTGATCCATTTCCTGCTCCAGCGTGCGCTGCCAGATCGGCGGAAGGCCCTCCCCGCAGTCCATAACGGATTTTGCGAGTTTACCGCGAAGTCCTGCCTGTGCCGTTCCTCTTGCCATACCGGAGACAAACTGTCCGCCCGGCTCCGCGAAGGAGGTAACGCCGGATTTGATCAGCTCAAGAGCGGTTGCCAGTGTGGAGATGTAGGAATCCTCCTCTGTCATATTGCTCTCGAACGGCCACATTCTCTTGTGCAGCCATGTGACGAAGTCCACATCATCACCGACACCGCGGCTGATCTGCTGAGATGTATGTACGTGGGTATTTACAAAGCCCGGAAGGACATACTTTCCGTTCAGGTCAACGATCTCGCAGTCCGGCTTGATCTGTGTCATATCGACCTTGCCGACCTGTACGATCTTGTCATCTTCTACCAGGACGCTGCCGCCGTCATAGACGGTCTCGGAGCCCTCTGCCATTGTTACGATATATCCGTTGTGAAGTAAAATCTGACTCATGGTTTTCCTCCTTATGACTCGCTGATAACCGGATCGATGATCTTGAACTCACGAACATCGAAGAGTCCCTGATCGGTGATGCCGAAGCACGGAATGAAGATCAAAGTGATGAAGGAAAGGGTAATGTTCGGAGACGGTACCTCGCAGCCGAGTGTACGCAGAATGCCGATCATCTCCTCCAGCTTGTTCGCGACCGTCTCACCGTCCAGATCGGACAGAAGTCCGCAGATCGGAAGCGGGATCTCGGAGAGAACTTCGCCGCCCTTTACGAGAACCAGTCCGCCCTGCAGCTCGGCGATCCGGTTGACAGCAAATGCCATATCCTCCGCGTCGCTGCCGACGACCGTGATATTGTGATGGTCGTGACCGACACTGATGGCGATCGCGCCTTCCTTCAGTCCGAAGTTCTTAATGAAGGATCTTCCGATGCTGCCGTTTTTGCCATAGCGCTCGACGCAGGCGATCCGCAGAATGTCCTTTTCCACATTCGGAAGAACAACGCCGTCGACAACATCCAGGTCTGCCTCCAGCGCGTCGGTCAGAAGAGTGTCATGGGAAGCGCCGATGACATGAACCTTTGCCTTGCTGCTCTCCTTCTTTACATGGAGTACGAGGTCATCTGCCTCGATTTTCTTCTTCAGTACGATCGTATCGCGAAGGAGGTCGCTGTATGCCGGCGCCGGGATCTCTTTTGTGAGTGCCTCGTCCTCAACAACGAGTTCACCCTTCGAAATAACACTCTCGACCTTGCAGTTTTCAAGAGAGGAGAGCAGAACGATGTCGGCGGATTTGCCCGGTGTGATGCTTCCGATCTCTTCCTGCAGCTTGAAGTTCTCTGCGGGATTGATGGTAACCATCTGGATCGCGGTGATCGGATCAACGCCCTCTTCCACAGCGATTCTTACCTTATTGTCGAGGTGGCCCTTTCTGGCGATATGCAGGGCATCGATATCATCGCTGACCATGGAGCAGTATCTGGTGTCTACATGATTTTCGGTGATCATCTTCAGGCACGGACGCAGGTCGGTCGAAGCGGAGCCTTCTCTCATCAGTACATGAAGACCGCTTCTCAGCTTCGCGAGTGCCTCCTCGCTGTTGGTGCTTTCGTGGTCGCTGGTAACACCGGCGCCGACGATCGCGTTCAGGCTCTCGCCCATTACGACCGGTGCATGACCTTCCGCTGTCTTGTGATTTTCCTTCGCAAGCGCGAGCATATGCGCGGATGCGGGACTCTCGGCAAGGATCGGCGGTGTCAGTACTTCCGCAAGGCCGACTGCTTCCGGCAGCTTGATCAGCTCATCGATCATGTTGGCGTGCAGTGTACTGCCTGTCGTCTGGATGCCGTTCTCCTCCATGAATGCCGGTACCGGATAGTAGATGCGGACCGGCGTGTTCTTGGACTCGGCCAGAACTTCCTTCATGCCGTCCACGCCTGAAACGATCGTGACTTCCATCAGGTCGGTTGCCACCGCGGTCGTGCCGTGCTTTACGACCATTTTTGCAAATTCGGTGTAGGAAAGCATGCTGCTCTCGATGTGGATGTGCGCGTCGATGAAGCCCGGCGCCATGTACATGCCCTTTGCGTCGATAACTTTTGTATCCGCGCCGACCGCTGCCTCCGGAACACTTCCGACTGCGGCGATCCTGCCGTTCGCAATGGCAATATCCGCCTCATAGATCTCATGTGAAATGACGTTGACAAGGCGGCCGTTCCGAATCACCATGTCTGCCGGTTCTTTGCCGAGTGCAACTCGAATCAGCTTATTATCCATTCTGTAACTCCTTTTTTACTTGCTGTTAGACTTGCCGTTAGATTCCTTCGGAATCGTATTGATATTTCGTATTATTATTTGTCAGCTTTCCGTTCTCTTTATTTCAGAACTTCCAGGATCGGGCTTACGACCTTCTGCTGAAGGACATCGATAAAGCCGTGGTCCGTCACTGCATAGCACGGAATTGCTGCCAGGCAGATAAAGGAAAGGAACATATCCGGAAGAGAGATCGGAGAACCGAGCTCGTGCATCTTGTCGTTGAACGCACGCTTCTGATCCGCCAGTTCTTCCGCGCTCAGGTCTGTCAGGAGGCCGGCGATCGGAAGAGCGATCTCCGCAAGGATCTCGCCGTCAACGACGAGCACCTGTCCGCCCTGCAGCTCCGCAACACGGTTGACCGCGATGGCCATATCTTCCTTGCTGACGCCGAGAGCGACGATGTTGTGGTTATCGTGGCCCATGGAATATGCCATGGCACCCTTCTGCATCTTGAAGCCGCCCATGAAGGCATTGCCGACATTGCCGTTTTTGCCGTGACGCTCTACCTGAGAAATGAAGATGACATCCTGCGCGACATCGTTCTGAACGACACCGTCAACGACCTTCAGTTCTACTTCTCTGCCTGTTGTGATCGGGATCCACGGAAGCGTATCCATAACGGTAGCCTTTACCGCTTTTGCGTCTTTGTCGACCGTAATATCAAAATCGGATGCCTCGCACTTCTTTGTCAGATGCACGGTATTCAGCAGGCACGGCTGATGCTCTTCCGCCGCGTAGCTGACCTTCATCTCACCGTCTGCCATAACAAGGTTTCCGCCTGCAACCACACCTTCGACCGCGAAGTTCTCCGGGCCTGTCGTGATGTTGATGTCCGCGCGTTTTCCCGGTGCAAGGCCGCCGATGGAGCGCTCCATCTGGAATGCGCGGGCCGCATTGACCGTAACCATCTGAATAGCCGTTACAAAATCGACGCCGCACTTCAGAGCCGTCCTTACGGACTCATCGAGATGACCCTTGTCAACCAGGTCGATAACGTGAAGATCATCGGTAACGATGGAGACATTCGCCGTATCCAGCTTCTGCTCTACGATCGGCTTGATCACATCCGGAAGATTGTGCGCGGAGGACCCTTCTCTTGCCATCAGATAGCAGCCATTGCGAAGACGATCCAGTCCGTCTTCCGCGGAGAGTGATTCGTGATCCGTGGAAATGCCTGCTGCCAGAACAGCGTTCAGCTCTTTGCCTTTCAGATCCGGCAGATGACCCTGCAGGGACTTTCCGGACGCGAGGGTGTCATCCATGGATTCCAGCAGCTGTTCGAAACCGCCGAGAATATAGTTGCCGACACATTCCGAGAGGCCGACCGCATCCGGGCGCTGAAGCGCTTTCCGGATGATCTCCGGGTTGAAGGAGCCGCCTGCCGTCTCCAGATCCGGAGAAAACGGCACATGAGACGGTACGATGAAGTATGCCTTCAGATCGGTCTTTGCCGCCTCATCCAGAATAGCTTCGATACCTTCCAGACCGGAAACGACACCGATCTCGTGGAAATCCGTCATCACAACGGTCGTTCCGTGTTTCAGCACACCTTCCGCAAAGGACGCGACGGAAAGGTTGGAGCTTTCCGGATGGATATGTCCGTCGATAAAGCCGGGTGTCAGGTATTTGCCCTTGGCATCGATGACCTTTGTACCCTCACCGATAGTATAATCTACATCTCCTACTGCTGCGATCCGATCTCCGTATACGGCAACTCCGCCGGGATAGATCTCCTTGGAATAAACATTCACGATCTGACCGTTTGTTACAACCAGGTCTGCAGGACGTCTGCCTGCTGCAACTTCCATAAGCTCACGATTCATATGCGACTCCTTTCTATTCTTTCCTATTTGCTCATTTAATCAGCGGTCTTCTCTGAAATAGGAGCGGCCGACGGATGCCGGACCGACACTCTTGTTCTTCGAAGAAACCGCTGTAATTACCAGCACAACGATTGTAAGAACATACGGCATCATATCCATGATCTGGGATGACAGGCTGAGCTCCAGCCCGCCGATGGCCAGGGATGTTCCCTGATATTTGATCGCCAGTCCTTTCAGGATACCGAAGAGGTAGCAGCTGAAGATCGCTCTCACCGGATTCCATGCGGAGAAGATGATCAGTGCAACGGCGATCCAGCCGATACCGGCCGTAATATCGTTCTGCCAGTAGGGAACATATACCATTGACAGATAGCCTCCCGCGAGACCGCAGAGGGCGCCGCCGACCAGGATATGCACATATTTGTACAGATCGACATTAATGCCGACCGCATCGGCCGTCGAAGGACTTTCGCCGACGATTCTGGCCGCGAGACCGAACCGGGTCTTCTTGAAATACAGAAACAGAACCACCGCGATGATAATCGAGAAATATACCAGCGGGCTCTGGGAGAAAATCATTTTTCCGAAGATCGGAATATGGCTCAATCCCGGGAGTTCCTTCGTTCCGAGCGCACCGGTGATCTCCGGCGGCAGAATAAAGCTCTGATATTTCATTCCGGCAAAGTTTGCGAATCCCACGCCGAATGTGGTGATCGCAAAACCGGTAACCGTCTGGTTTCCCTTCAGCGTGACAGTGATAAAGGCATAGATCAGAGAACCGAGCACGCCGCCGATCGCCGCCATTACAATGCCGAGGAACGGATTGGTCGTATTATAGGATGTAATGAAGCCGGACAGCGCGCCGAGCATCATCATGCCCTCGATACCCAGATTCAGATGGCCGACCTTCTCACAGAGAATTCCGCCGAGTGTGGCCAGCAGAAACGGGGTCGCAAGCTGAACCGATAACTGCAAAAACAAAGCCAGATCATTCATGCTTTTTCACCTCCGTTTTTTGCGACCCGGACGATCCGGTAGGTCGTAAAGAATTCACTTCCGAGTACAAACAGCAGGATCACGCCCTGCACGACGGTTCCGGTCGCGGCAGGGATCTGCATGGAGATCTGCATATAAGCGCCGCCCTGCAGCAGGATCGAAAACAGGAAGGATACCAGAACGATCGTGAACGGGTTCATATTTGCCATATAAGCGATAACGATCGCGGTGTAACCCATGCCGCCCGACATGGAATCATTCAGTGTATGCTCCACAC
>JAXJTA010000033.1:0-4660 GCA_036309825.1 Eubacterium sp.
ATCCGTACACGGGAAGACTCGGCATCCTGACCGCCGAGGACGAGCGGAAGGTCGATGAGGCGCTGCGCGCGGTGCGAGCGGAAGAACTTGGACCGAAGGATTTCAACGCGATCAGTGACGGGCAGAAGCAGAGAGTTCTGCTGGCGCGCGCGTTCTGTCAGGAACCGGACATTCTCGTTCTGGACGAGCCGACCTCGTTTCTCGATGTCCGGCACAAGCTGGACCTCTTGTCGATCTTGAAGAATATGGCGGAGAAAAACGGCATCACCGTGATCCTGTCACTTCACGAGATCGACCTGGCGATGAAGATCTCCGATAAAATCCTCTGCGTCAAGGGGGACAGGATCTTCGCGTACGGCACGCCGGACGAGATCTTCCGTGAAGACAGGATCCGTGATCTGTATGACATCGACAACGGCTTCTTCGATCCGTTGTTCGGAAGCATCGAACTGCCGCGGATCACAGGGGAGCCGGAAGTTTTTGTCATTTCCTCCGGTGGAACGGGCATTCCCGTCTATCGAAGACTCCAGAAGGAGCGGAAGGCTTTTGCCTGCGGACCGCTCTGGACAAATGATGTGGATTATCGCCTGGCACAGCTCCTGGCGGCGGAGATCGTGACCGTGGAACCTTTCTGCCCCTTAAGCGGGGAGATCGTCGAAAAGGCAAAAGAAATGATGGATCGATGCGGCTGCGTTATCAACGCAGGCGTGGAGATCGGCCCGGGCAACGAAGCGGTCCGGGAATTGCTCAGCTACGCAAAAGAAAAGGGATACCTCGTTATCTGATGAACGAAGGGTATCCCTTTATTTGATGAATTTGATGAACAAAAGAGTATCTTGTTACTTCACGAACTTGTCGATCGCGGTGTTGATCTTCTCGAGGGCTTCCGGATCGCCTTCTTCCACTGCCTCTACAATGCAGTGATCGAGGTGCTGCCGGAGGATCAGCTTGCCGGCATTGGTCAGTTCGGCGCGAACGGCTGCCAGCTGGATCAGCACATCCGAACAATCCTTGCCATCCGCTACCATGCGCTTTACGGATTCCAGGTGTCCCGCGCAGCGCGACAGACGGTTCACGATCGCCCGAACCTCCTTCGGGTCGTGCGTGTGCGAATGCTCATGTCCGTGGGAATGATCGTGAGAATGAGACTCATCGTGCGTGTGCGCGTGACCTTCCTCATGGTCATGGCCATGTGTATGCATGCGCGCATCTTCGTGGTCATGGTCGTGTGTATGCGCATCTTCATGGTCATGGTCATGCGTGTGCACGTGGTCGCCCTCATGTGTATGCGTGTGTTCATGCTCCTCTGTATATTTCTGAACTGTACTGTTCTCTTGAATCTGTTCTGCCATAAATCTTCGATACCTGTTTTCTGTATATTACTCTTTATATTTCTTTGAAAACTGCTGTTTTCTGTCTTTCAGTTTATCACAGATCCCCATTATTGTACAACCGGCGCCGTTCGGGAAGACAAATTGAATATTCGGGAGAAAACGGCGGTTGCGCACCGTCATGCGGCGACATTTTCCGAGGATTTAGCGGCTCTTGCCGATTATCGTGCCGTCTGATCTCGAGAGTGTGGAAGGCGAGGACTGTCTGACGAGGCGCAATTTATGCGCCGAGGAGTTCCGCAGCGGCATGATTTAGGCACGTAACCGGCTTAGAGCCGCTTAATCCATCGGAATTCGAGCCCGCATGACGGCGCGCATCCGCAGGGCACATCCGGAATTCGAGTCCGCATGGCGGTGCGCAAACGCAGACCACTCCGTCCCCTTGTAAACGCGCCGTTTTTCTGGTAAACTTAATCAGTTAAAGTGTCTCTATTTTTCAAAATCAATATACATCATCGGGGAACGATATGAATTACATCGTATTTGACCTGGAATGGAACCAGTGCCCCTACGGCAAAGACCGCGAGGTCAAGCGGCTTCCGTTCGAGATCATTGAAATCGGAGCAGTAAAACTAAATGAAAAACGTGAGGTCGTTGATACCTTCCAGCGTATCATTAAGCCGACCGTATACAAGACGCTCAACTATCGCACCAGGGAGATCGTTCATCTGACAAAGAAGGATCTCGATGCCGGCGAATTGTTTCCGGACGCAGTGCGTGAATTCCTGGCATGGTCAGGACACGATTCGGTATTCTGCACCTGGGGAACGGTCGATCTGCCGGAGCTGCAGCGGAACATGAAATATTTCCACCTGTTGCACCTGATCAAGGGACCATTCCATTACTATGATGTGCAAAAACTTTTTGCCGTCCAGTACGAGGATATGAAGAGCCGCCGGTCGCTCGAATACGGCATCGACTTCCTGCAGCTCGATAAGGACGAGGCCTTCCACCGCGCGCTTGCCGATGCGAAGTATACCGCGGAGATCTTCCGGCGGATCGATATGGATGTCGTTCTTGCCTATGACTCGATCGATGTCTACCAGAATCCGAAGACAAAGGTCGATGAGATCCATACCATATACAACGGATATTCCAAGTACATTTCCAGGGAGTTTGCGAACAAGGAAGAAGCCATGCTCGATACCGAGGTGGTCAGCACCTATTGCTGCCGCTGCGGGCGTAAGACCCGGAAAAAAGTCCGTTGGTTTTCCGTAAACTCCCGGAACTATTATGCCGTTTCAGTCTGCCCTGAGCATGGCCTTCTCAAGGGCAAGATCCGCATGAAACACACGGACGAGGACAAGGTCTATGTGGTCAAGACGATCAAGATCAGCAACGAACTGGAGGCAGAGGAGATCCGGCGCAAGAAGGAAGAACTGCGGGAGAAGCGCCGAAGGAAACGGCACGAAACTGTTGACAATCGCAAGAGGGCTTTCCTATAATAAAGAGAATACTGGGTTATTAGGAGGTATTGTACATATATGTACCGTAAAGTAGACACAACGCTGAACTTCGTAGAGCATGAGAAAGAAGTCGAGAAGTTCTGGCACGAAGAGAAGATCTTTGAGAAGAGTGTAAAAAAGAATGAAGGACATCCGATGTACATGTTCTATGACGGACCGCCGACAGCAAACGGCAAACCGCATATCGGACATGTACTTACGCGTGTTATTAAGGATATGATCCCGCGTTACCGCACCATGAAGGGATACGAGGTTCCGCGTAAGGCGGGCTGGGATACCCACGGCCTTCCGGTCGAGCTGGAAGTAGAGAAAGAGATCGGTATCGAGGGAAAAGACCAGATCGAAGCTTACGGCATCGAGCCGTTCATCAAGAAATGTAAAGAGTCCGTATGGCGCTACAAGGGCATGTGGGAGCAGTTTTCCTCCAAGGTCGGCTTCTGGGCGGATATGGATAATCCGTATATCACCTATGATGACAACTTCATCGAGTCCGAGTGGTGGGCGCTCAAGGAGATCTGGAAAAAGGACCTCCTGTATAAAGGTTTCAAGGTCGTTCCGTACTGCCCGAGCTGCGGCACACCGCTTTCCTCTCACGAGGTGGCACAGGGCTACAAGAAGATCAAGGACCGCACCGCTGTCGTTCGCTTCAAGGTAAAAGGAGAGGACGCGTACTTCCTCGCATGGACGACCACACCGTGGACACTTCCGTCCAATATCGGCCTCTGCGTAAACCCGAACGATGAATACGCAAAGGTAAAATGCGTAGACGGTTATACCTATTATATGGCATCCGAACTGCTGGATACCGTTCTCGGTTCTCTGGCGGAAGAGGGCGAGAAGGCATACGAAGTTCTGGAGACTTACAAGGGTAAGGATCTCGAATACAAAGAGTATGAGCCGCTCTATCAGTGCGCAGCCGATTCCGTAGAAAAACAGCACAAGAAAGCTTTCTTCGTATACTGCGACGAGTATGTAACCATGAGCGACGGTACCGGTATCGTTCATATCGCACCGGCTTTCGGTGAAGATGATGCCCGTGTCGGCAGAAAGTACGACGCACCGTTTGTACAGATGGTCGATGATCACGGCCGCCTTCGTCCGGAGACCGGCAAATTCGCCGGCATGCGCTGCAAACCGACCAAGCATGAGATCGAAGAGGGCGCTGTCAGCGCCGATCCGGAGGTTCTGAAGGATCTTCGAGAGAGAGAGCTGCTGTTCTCCTCTCCGAAGGTAGAGCATGACTATCCGCACTGCTGGCGCTGCGATACACCGCTTATCTATTACGCGAGAGAATCCTGGTTCATCAAGATGACAGCTGTCAAGGATGATCTCGTTCGCAACAACAAAGAGATCAACTGGATCCCGCCGACGATCGGTGAGGGACGTTTCGGCAACTGGCTGGAGAATATCCAGGACTGGGGTATCTCCCGTAACCGTTACTGGGGCACACCGCTTCCGGTATGGATCTGCCCGGACTGCGGCAAGCAGATCTGCGTAGGCTCCAGAAAAGAGCTTGCGGAGCTTTCCGGAGTAGCCGATGCCGAGAATATGGAGCTGCATCGTCCGTACGTGGACAATGTGACCATCAAGTGCCCGGATTGTGCCGGTGAGATGCACCGTGTACCGGAGGTTATCGACTGCTGGTTCGACTCCGGCGCAATGCCGTACGCGCAGCTGCACTACCCATTTGAAAATAAGGAGCTGTTCGAGAAGGAATTCCCGGCACAGTTCATTTCCGAAGCGGTCGACCAGACCCGCGGATGGTTCTACTCCCTGCATGCGGAGGCCACCCTCCTGTTCAAT
>JAXJTA010000034.1:0-2781 GCA_036309825.1 Eubacterium sp.
TGCCAAAAGAGATCGCGCCTGCACCCGCGCCAAAGACGATTCCGAGAAAAAGAACCAGAAGCGGGTAGGCACGAGACGTCCGGATCCCGATGACACCAACGGTCAAAAGGATCGCACCCAGCGCAAGCACAAAGCGATTCGAATGCTTTGCCGCAAGCAGACCGAACAAGGGCTGGGATGCTCCAAAGACAAGCTGCATCACAGCGATGCTGAAAGCGATCTGATCATAGGCAACGCCATACTGCACGATCAACGGGTTGACCAGAATCCCTACATTGCAGCGAACGCCTGCGCCAAGACCGTACAGAAGGCAGCAGATCAGACCAAAGAGGATCACGCCGCCGATGCCTGCACGCTCTGCACGAACATGCGCATTTCCCTCTTTATTGTTACGATCGATCATCTTCCCGGTCACGCGTTTTTACGTTCCTTCACGATGATATGTCCGGACACGGTGAGCATGATCACGGACAGGATCAGGACACAGGACCACAGTTTATGATCCCCTGCGATTTTCTTTGCGATATTCTTAAGTGTTTCCATTGTCTGTTCCTCCAAAATCATTGATATTTTCTATTCCGGCAGCGTCCCTACATCAAATAATGATGCACGAACCGCTCCACATCCGCGCCGCCCTCCAGGTAGTGCAGGAAGATCTCGGCGCACGCGCGGCTGTCGCTGTCCGCCTGGTGGTGATCCAGTTCGATGCCGTAGTAGTCGCACAGCTCATTGAGCTTGTGTCCTTGCTCCGGAAGGATCCTGCGTCCCATCTGCACCGTGCAGAGATAGTCGACCGTCGGTTTCCATGCGATCCCGTAGTCCGCAAGGCACTTCCGCAGCACGCCCAGATCGAACGGAGCGTTGTGCGCGAGCAGCATTCCGCTCGACATGATCGGCTCGATCTCTTTCCAAAGCAGGGCGAAGTTCGGCGCGCCCTTCACCGTCTGCGCGCTGATACCGGTCAGCCTCGTGTTGAAATAGTCGAACGTCTGCTCCGGGTCGACGTAGGAAAAATAGCTGTCCGCGATCTTTCCGTCTTCAATAACGGATATACCGATCGCGCTCATGCGATTATTGCGTCGGTTCGGTGTCTCCACATCAAATGCGATGAATCTCATATTCTAAGTACTGCTCCTGTTTCTATTAAATCAATATTGCCGGATATTTTATTCGCGGAAATCCGTGTTTCCGTCCGTGAAAAACATATTGGCGAAAAACGCATCCTCGTTTTTTGGCTTTGTTGCCGGATTCGGAAAGTATACGTCACAGACAGCCTTCACTCCGAAAGGATCGTCCCCAACAGCCGCCCGAAAGCTTCCTTCACCTTTGCCTCCGGCAAGGCCAGATTCATGCGGATGTGGCACGGTCCGCCGAACTTTCTGCCGTCCTGCCAGCCAACACCGACACGCCAACCCGCTTCAATGACCTCGTTGATCGTGTGTCCGGTCCGTTCGCAGAACTCCGTGAAGTCGAGGAACAGCATATACGTCCCCTGCGGCATCGTCACTTTCACACCGTCAAGCCGGGTATTGATGAAATCGACCGCCCATCGGCAATTCGCCGCGAGGACCTGCCGCAGCTCATCCGCCCATTCGGCGCCCTCCCTGCTGTAAGCTCCCAGAAGCGCGTACATGCTGAGCATATTCATCTCGTTATAATGCGTCCCTTCAGAAAAACGTTCGACCCGGCTTCGCAGCTCCTCGTTGTAAATAATATGGTAGCTGCCGATCAGTCCCGCCAGATTAAAGGTCTTGCTCGGCGCGTAGGCTGCCAGCACGTGCTGCCTTGCCCACGCACTCGCGTTCTGCGTCGGGATATGCCGATTGCCGTCCAGCACGATATCCGCCCAGATCTCATCACTGACCACGAGCACATTGTTTTTCTCAAAAACGGCCATAGCAGCTTCAAGCTCTTCCCTTGTCCAGACACGCCCGGTCGGATTATGCGGGAAACAGAAAACAGCAAGCTTCACGTTATTCTCACGGATCTTCCGGTCCATGTCCTCGTAATCCATGCGCCAGATGCCGTCGCTATCCTGTACCAGGTCGCTGTAGACAGCCTTACGCCCCTTTCCCCTAATGTCCGCCATAAAGCCGACGTAATACGGGCGATGCAGGAGGATCGTATCTCCCGGCTCCGTAAAGGTATCGACAACAGAACTGATAAAGCCATGCACGCCATTCTCGTAGCCGATTGCTTCGCGTGTCAGATCCTTCGCGCCGTTGCGCTCGCTCTGCCAGCGGATGATCTCTTCGAAATATTCGTCCCGCGGCAGAAAATAGCCGAAGGTCGGCGTCTGGACACGCTTCATCAGTGCATCCGTAATTGCCGGGCAGGTCAGGAAATTCATGTCCGCGACCCACATCGGAATAAAATCGTATCCCTCATCCGGTGCCCCCGGTTCAAAGCCCCAGTGCCGGATGCCGACCGCGTCGACCGCGATCGCGTCATGTCCCTTTCTCTCGGGAAGCGTAGTAAAATCGTACTTCATATATTTTTCTCCTTCGAAAATTTTCAAATTCCATTGCCAATCGGGCGCACGTGCTCGCGTGCTCGCGCCCGGGACAAGCCAAGTCTCCTCTAACGAGCATTTCTGAATGCGCGGCAGGTTCTGCCGCGAAAAGCTTCTTTACAACATTCCCGCTAACCCGCAGGCAATGCCGGCGATCGCACCGATCACGATGATCAGGATCGGATGGAGTCTTACCTTCTCGAGCAGCAAAATCGATCCCGCAAGGATCGCTGCCGTGATCAGGATCTTTGTCGAATCCACGCCTGTAA
>JAXJTA010000035.1:0-1955 GCA_036309825.1 Eubacterium sp.
GCATACGGTCGACATTGCCGCGGATCGTATTGATCTCGCCGTTGTGCGCGATCATCCGGTACGGATGCGCGCGGTTCCAGGACGGCGTTGTGTTCGTGGAAAAACGGGAATGCACGATCGCGATCGCGGTCTTGTAATTCCTGTCCTGCAGATCCAAATAGAAATTGCGAAGCTGCTTTACCAGAAACATCCCCTTGTACACGATCGTGCGGGAAGACAGCGAGCAGATGTAGGTATCCTCCGAGCTCTGCTCAAACTCGCGGCGGACGACATACAGACGGCGGTCAAAATCGATTCCCTTCTGAACATCGGCCGGACGTCCGATGAAGCACTGACAGATATACGGCATACAGTCGAGCGCGGCCTGCCCAAGGATCTCCGGACGGGTCGGTACCTGCCTCCATCCCAGGAACTCCAGATTCTCTTTCGCGACAATGACTTCCATCATACGCATCGCGAAGGTCCTCTTCATCGTATCCTGCGGGAAGAAAAACATACCGATCCCGTAATCACCGCTGTCCTTCAGATCGATTCCGGCTTCCTTCGCCGCCGGCTTGAAGTATTCATGGCTGATCTGCGCCAGTATACCTACGCCGTCGCCGACTTTCCCGGTCGCATCCTTTCCGGCGCGATGTTCCAGCTTCTCAACGATGGAAAGAGCATCATCCAGAACGCGGTAGTCCTTATGACCGTCAATATTCACGATCGCTCCGATTCCGCAGGCATCCTTTTCCTGCCGGAGCCCCTCATACTTTTTGATGTACTTTTCGTAGGTAGTATCCATTAGTTTCTCCATTTCCGAAATTGCTTTTCATGGTTGTCTATTTACGAGCTGTCTGTTCCCGACTGACCTCTCCGGATTTATCGCAGGCTGAAAAGCAGCTCATCATAAGTCGGATACGGCAGATATTTCTCCGGAATATATTTCTCTGCCTCATCCGCGGACGCTCTCAGCTTCTCCATATCGGCGAGGATCACATCATGATAATATTCCGCGCTCTTCAGTCCGTCCTCGCTCTCCGCCTCATCCGTATCATCCGAGAGTTTCTGCAGAGAATGTCCGATCCTCTTTGCCAGCTTATCCAGCTTCTGCAGAAGTTCCTGTTCATAGACGCTGCTGTCATCTCCGAGAAGTTTTTTCTTCGCGGCAGCTTCGCCGCCGAGATCATTCATGTAGTCGATCAGGGCACCGGTGAGATCCTTTCTGACCATCTCCTGCATCGTCAGCGATTCGATATGGATGGCTTTGCTGTAGTTCTCGATCATGATCTCATACCGGGCTTTTATCTCTTCTTCGGTAAAGACGCCATGCTTTACGAAGAGGTCAATGTTCTTCTCCGCCAGAAGACGCGGCGCGCATTCGGGCAGGGATTTCAGATTATACAGGCCGCGGCGTTCTGCCTCCTCGATCCACTCATCTGTGTAGCCGTTTCCGTTGAAAAGAACCTTCTGATGATCGGAAAGTGTCTGTTTCAGAAGAGCGTGTACCGCTTCGTCAAATCCCTCCGCGGGCACGTCCTTCAGGGCTTCATAAATATGGTCAAGAGACTCCGCGACGGCAGTATTCAGCACGATATTGGGGTCCGCGACAGAGAGGGAAGAGCCCGGCATACGGAACTCGAACTTATTTCCGGTAAACGCGAACGGTGAGGTACGGTTGCGGTCTGTCGTATCCTTCATGATATGCGGAAGAACCAGTGCTCCCATACCCATCCTGGTTTTTCCTGTCTCCTCTACTGTGCCGTCCGTAGCCAGCGCTTTCAGCACAACATCAAGTTCATCACCGACGAAGATAGAAATGACAGCCGGCGGTGCCTCGTTAGCACCCAGACGGTGATCGTTGCCGGCAGAAGCGACGGTACAGCGCAGGAAATCCTGGTATTCGTCGATACCCTTCAGGAAAGCAGCCAGGAAAAGCAGGAACTGTGCATTCTGGCGGGGGGTCTTTCCGGGAC
>JAXJTA010000036.1:0-18944 GCA_036309825.1 Eubacterium sp.
ATCCACGGCTCCACACTTAGGAATTACTGCGACCGCTGCGGCAGAAAGTACCCTGCGGACTACATTTTCAAATGCGGTGAGTCGGTTCCCCACTGCGAGTGCGGCGGCATGATCCGTCCCGATGTCACACTCTACGGGGAGATGCTGCCGGAACACGCATGGATCGAGTCTAGAAGGCTGATTGCCGAAGCAGACTGCCTGATCGTCGGAGGAACTTCCCTGTCGGTCTATCCGGCTGCTACGCTCATCGATTATTTCCGAGGCAGCCACCTGATCCTGATCAATCGTGACCGCACACCGCGAGACAGAGAAGCGGAACTTGTCTTCCATGACAGCATCGGCGAAGTCCTGAGCCGGATCGAAGTTGATCCCGCCTGAGCGAAAAAGGGCAGATTACTGCACATATTGAAGAGCGGAGAGTGAGCAGCGTACAAAGCAGATCGCAGAGCAGATGACGCGCAGCGTGCAAAGTAGATTGCAGAACAGATAAATAAGGAGAAGTATAGAACAGAACACAGAAAAAGAAAGAGGAGGAATAGCAAAATGGTAAGAAAACCGGGAGTGGAAACGATCTATGGATTGGCAGGCGGAAAAGGACCGGCTTATTTGCATCACATCGTAGGAAGAGCGGAACTTTTGGGTCACGGGCGCATGTATGCCAAAGTGATCCTGCCGCCGGGCTCCTCCGTCGGCTGGCATCAGCATGTGCATGACACCGAGCCCTACTACATTCTGAAGGGCGATCCGGACTTCATCGACAACGATCGTTCCGTGACAAGGGTCCATCCGGGAGATGTCTGCGTCATCAACGTCGGCGAATGGCACAGCCTCGAGAACAACACGGACAGCGACGTGGAATTCATGGCGCTGATCTACAACGAGAAGGGGTTCCTGTACTGATACGGTAGCGGCGCGGCAGATGTAATACCCTCTGGCTCCGTTTCCCTCGCAAAAAAAGCTGCACGCGCCATCCCGTGTCACCGGCAATGCCGGATCTTCGGGACGGAGGCGTGCAGCTTTTATGCGTTTATCAGGCCGGATAACCCGGCATATCGATGGAATTTCTTATCGACGGAATTATTTGTTTTTCTTCTGGGTCTCAACATCCTGAAGCATCAGAGCGCGGACCTTCAGCGGCAGGCCGAAGAGGTTGATGAAGCCTGATGCGTCGGTGTGATCATACATATCACCCGTTGTGAAGGATGCCAGAGAGGAGTTGTACAGGCTGTACGGAGAAGTTGTACCCTGACGGATAATGTTTCCTTTGTACAGTTTGAATTTAACTTCACCGGTAACGACCTTCTGGGTGGATTCAACGAATGCCTGGATCGCTTCGCGGAGCGGTGTGAACCATTTGCCTTCGTAGACGATCTGCGCGAACTGGCTGCCGATCTTCTTCTTGGCTTCCATTGTCTCGCGGTCCAGAACGAGCTCTTCGAGCTGATCATGGGCTGCCATCAGGATCGTTCCGCCCGGTGTCTCATAGACGCCGCGGGACTTCATGCCGACAACACGGTTTTCAACGATATCGATAATGCCGATGCCGTTCTCGCCGCCCAGGCGGTTCAGCTCACGAATGATGTCGGAGACCTTCATTTCAACACCGTTGATGGTCTTCGGAACACCGTTCTCAAAGGTCATGGTAACATCAGTTGCTTTATCCGGTGCTTTCTCCGGGGTTACACCCAGAACGAGCATCTTGTCATAGTTCGGTGCCAGAGACGGATCCTCGAGCTCGAGACCTTCGTGGCTGATGTGCCACAGGTTGCGGTCGCGGCTGTAGCCCTTGCCCATAGAGAACGGCAGGTCGATGCCGTGATCTTTGACGAACTGGATCTCATCCTCACGGGAATCCATTTTCCAGATTTCCGGCATACGCCACGGAGCGATGATCTTGATATCCGGAGCCAGAGCTTTGATGCCGAGCTCAAAACGGATCTGGTCGTTGCCTTTTCCGGTAGCACCGTGGCAGATCGCTACGGCGTTCTCCTGGCGGGCGATCTCAACGAGTTTCTTCGCGATCAGCGGACGTGCCATGGAAGTACCGAGCAGATAGCTGTGCTCGTATACGGCACCTGCCTCTACGCACGGCATGATATACTCATCGGCAAATTCATCGACAACGTCGAGAATATATAATTTGGAAGCGCCGCTGGCAACGGCTCTTTCCTCCAGATTATCATCGGTGATCTCTTCTTCCTGTCCGCAGTTAATGCAGCAGCAGACAACCTCGTAATCGAAGTTCTCCTTCAGCCACGGGATCAGTGCTGTGGTGTCAAGACCGCCGGAATAAGCAAGAATAACTTTTTCGCTCATGATTTTCCTCCAAAAATTCTAAAACAGTATCTGGTATGTGTTTGATTATTTCCTTAATATACTACTTAATAATACTACAAGAGACGCATCAAAAAAATAGAATAAGGAAAGTTTTTTCAACTGAATGCTACTATACAGCAGACTTCCTCGGATTGCAAGCGTTAAATGAATAAATAATGAAATAAACTTGCATAAAACCGAACTAAAGTGTATAATTATGCAAATAATCTGCTTTACAGATGAAAAAAACAGGGCTATCCTTAGTAATAGACGAATAATGCTCTCAGAGGAACAAAGGAGACAGGAATATGGAGATCGGAAATCTTGGCGTAACGGCTGCTATGGGCTTCAAGGCAGCGGGCGGTTATGCCGGAATAAAAAAGAATGAAACGAACGATATGGCGATTTTGTACAGCGTCGTTCCCTGCGTTGCGGTGGGAACCTTTACGACCAATGTGGTTCAGGCAGCGCCCGTCAAATGGGACAGACATATCGTCAATGACTGTGAGGCGGCGCAGGCCGTGATCATCAACAGCGGCATTGCCAATGCGTGCACCGGTGCGGAGGGCTATTCCGTCTGTGAGCAGACCGCGAAGGCGGCAGCCGAAATTCTGGAGATCCCGGAGAATTCGGTGCTTTGCGCCTCCACCGGCGTGATCGGCCAGCAGATCCCGGTTGAGAAGATCACAAACGGTATCGCGAAACTCGCTCCGGCACTTTCCAATTCGAGAGAGGCGGCGGCCGTTGCGGCAAGGGCGATCATGACGACCGATACCGTTCCGAAGGAGGTCTCCGTTTCCTTTAAGATAGGAGACAAGACGGTCACGATCGGCGGAATGTGTAAGGGCAGCGGCATGATCCATCCGAATATGGCGACGATGCTCGTCTTCCTGACGACCGATGCCGTTATTTCCAAACGGATGCTGCAGGAGGCTCTGTCCGATGTTATCCGTGATACCTTCAATATGGTATCCGTCGACGGCGATACATCGACGAACGATTCCGTTCTCCTTCTGGCGAACGGTCTTGCCGGAAATCCGGATATCGCGAGAAAAGACGAGAATTACGAGATCTTCCGAAACGCGCTCTTTGAGCTGAACAAGGCGCTGGCGATGAAGATCGCTTCCGACGGCGAAGGTGCGACCCGCATGTTCGAGGTGAAGATCACCGGGGCAAAAACGAAGCAGCAGGCCGTCACTCTTGCGAAATCGGTCATTACGTCGAATCTTACAAAGGCAGCGATCTTCGGAAGCGACGCGAACTGGGGACGCATTCTCTGCGCGATGGGATATTCCGGTGCCAAGTTTGATCCGGAGAAGGTAGACCTCTGGTTCGAGAGCAAGGCCGGCAGGATCCAGATCATTGAAAACGGTGTAGCGGTCGATTACAGCGAAGAGGAAGCAACGAAGATCCTTTCTGAGGAAGCGGTGACCGCCACGGCCGATATCAAAGAGGGTGATGCCGAGGCAACAGCCTGGGGATGTGATCTGACCTATGATTATGTGAAGATCAACGCGGATTACCGCTCATAAGTACAGGAAAGTCAGGTAATAGGAAATGGTAAAACAGAAGTATCTGGACAAGGCTGAGGTGCTGATCGAGGCACTTCCATATATTCAGAGATTTAACAGGAAGATCATCGTAGTCAAATACGGCGGAAGCGCCATGATCGACGAGGAGCTGCAGAAAAACGTCATCAAGGACGTTGTTCTGCTGAAGCTGGTCGGATTCAAACCGATCATCGTACACGGCGGCGGCAAGGAAATTTCCCGCTGGGTAGGCAAGGTCGGCATGGAACCGCGCTTTGTCAACGGCCTGCGCGTAACCGATGAGGATACGATGGAAGTCGCGGAGATGGTGCTGAACAAGGTCAATAAGGAACTGGTCAGCATGGTCCAGGCACTCGGAATCAAAGCGGTCGGGATCAGCGGCAAGGACGGCGGTCTCCTGCAGGTAGACAAGAAACTTTCCGGCGGCGAGGATATCGGCTACGTCGGCGAGATCAAGAAGGTAGAGCCGAAGATCATCAATGATCTGCTGGAAAATGATTTTCTGCCGATCATCTGCCCGATCGGAACGGATGACAACTTCCACTCCTACAATATTAACGCGGATGACGCGGCAAGCGCGATCGCAGAAGCAATGAAAGCGGATAAACTCGTATTTCTCAGCGACATCGAGGGCGTACGCTACGACAAGGATGATCCGGAATCGCTGATCTCCGAGCTGACACTCAGCGAGGCGGCGGAGCTGATAAGCAGCGGACGCGTTCAGGGAGGCATGATCCCGAAGCTGCAGAACTGCACGAAGGCGATCGAAAACGGTGTAAACCGTGTTCATATACTGGACGGCCGGATCCCGCACTGCCTGCTTCTGGAGATATTTACGAACAAAGGTATCGGCACGGCGATTCTGAAGGATGATGAGGAGAAATACGGACATGAAGACAAATGATTACATGCAGATGACGGACGAATATGTCCTTCATACCTACAACCGGTTCCCGGTCGTTTTTGAAAAGGGCGAGGGCGTCTATCTGTACGACACCGACGGAAAAGAGTATCTGGACTTCGCGGCGGGCATCGCCGTCTTCGGTCTGGGATACGGCAATCAGGCATACAATGACGCGCTGAAGGATCAGATCGACAAGCTGATCCATACATCAAACCTGTACTACAATGTGCCGCTGGCGGAAGCTTCCAAGAAAGTGATCGAAGCCTCCGGCATGAGCAAGGTATTCTTTACCAACAGCGGAACCGAGGCCATCGAGGGAGCGATCAAGGCAGCCCGCAAATACGCGTGGCTGAAGGACGGCCGGACCGATCACGAGATCATCGCAATGCGGAATTCCTTCCACGGCAGAAGCCTCGGCGCTCTTTCCGTTACGGGCAATACCCATTATCAGGAACCGTTCAAACCGCTGATCGGCGGTGTGCGCTTCGCGGATTTCAATGATCTCGAAAGCGTGAAGAGTCAGATCACGGACCGCACCTGTGCGATCATCATGGAGACGGTGCAGGGCGAAGGCGGAATTTACCCGGCAACAGCCGAGTTCCTGGGAGGTGTTCGCGCTCTCTGTGACGAACACGACATCCTTCTTATCCTCGATGAGATCCAGTGCGGTATGGGACGTACCGGCTCTATGTTCGCATGGCAGCAGTACGGTATCATGCCGGATATCATGACAAACGCGAAGGCACTTGGCTGCGGCGTTCCGGTCGGCGCATTCGTGCTGAATGAGAAGGCTGCATCGAAGTCTCTCGTTCCGGGCGATCACGGTACTACGTACGGCGGAAATCCACTGGCATGCCGTGCGGTCAGCACGGTCTTCGATCTCTTTGAATCGGAGAAGATCGTAGAGCATGTTCGCCGTGTCACACCGTATCTGGAGAAAAAACTGGATGAACTCGTCGCGGAATATGATTTCCTCAGCACGAGACGCGGCCGCGGATTTATGCAGGGTCTGGTAGTGACAGGACGTCCTGTCGGTGATATAATCAAATCTGCTTTGAAGCACGGACTCGTTGTCATCAGCGCGGGCTCGGATGTGATCCGTATCGTTCCGCCGCTTATTATTACCGAAGCGGACATTGATGAGATGGTTCGCCGCCTGAAAGCAAGCTTCTGATGCGGCCGGTGAGCACTTTGTCGTGCCTTCGGTAAATCCCCAACAGAAGTCCGGTTCGTACCTGTCAACAATTTCATAAGGAGCAGAGTAGGAGAGTGCGCGTGAAGTGCCCGGTGATCGGATCGAAATCGCTGGGACGAAAAACGTGAGGGTAAAGCAGATTCCGGCTTCGAATGCCGGTCCGTTGCAGATCCCGGTTTGCGATGCACCCGTCCGGATCCCACTGCTACAGCAGAGCGATAATGATAAAAAACCTCCTCTGCGGTAGCTTTAAGGGCTACTGCAAAGGAGGTTTTTCTATGCGTAAAATCAAGTCACTGTTTATCGAATCTTCCAATGAACTGACAAAGACAAGGTCTCTTGCTCTTGCGGGAATTCTTCTCGCGATCGCCGTCGTGCTCGGCTTTTTCGCCGTGCAGCTCACGGAATCGATCAAGATCAGCTTTGCCTTCATCGCCGAGGAACTGTGCGGCGCGCTGTTCGGCCCGGTAGTCGGTCTGATCTGCGGCGGCGTTGCGGATATTCTGAAGTACATCGTGCGGCCGACCGGACCGTTTTTCCCGGGATTCACCATCAGCGGCATCTTAGGCGGCCTGATCTACGGTCTTGTGCTTTATAAGAGGAAGATCACGCTTCCGCGCGTCATCTTGGCAAACGCGCTGGTGACGGTTTTTGTCAATATGCTGCTCAACACCTACTGGCTCACGCTTCTCTACGGAAGCGCCTACATGGCGATCTTCCCGGCTCGCATTATCAAGGAACTGATCCTGCTGCCGATCAACGTGGCGATCTTCTATATCGTATCGAAGATCCTGGCAAAAACGGCTGCCTTTCGCGGCCGCTGATGCGCTTCAGTGCTTCGCGAGTTTTGACCGGAGCTTTCCGAGAACATCGACCTGTTCGGCCCTGCCGGAGGGGATCAGCCGGATCTGCTTCCAATTTCGAAGGAACATCAGAACAGTCAGGATGAGGGCGAGAATGCCGGCCTCACGTCCAGCAAGCAGAAATGCGGGGATCATGAAGACCGCAGGGATCGCTGCTCCTCCGAGACACAGATATTTCGTGGCAAATACAACGACCATGCCGAGAAGCATGGCAAGTGTACCGAAGCCCGGCATAAAAAGGAAGATCGCGGCACAGGTCGCGGCGACGCCTTTTCCGCCGTTGAATTTCATCCAGGCTGGGAAATTGTGCCCGAGAACGGCACCGAGGCCTGCATAGAGGACGGCGACATGTCCGGCTGCCGGAACGAAGAAGATCTGCGCGATCACCACCGCGGCAACGACCTTTAACAGATCGCCGGCAAGGACGAGGATGCCGGGAACGAAGCCCAGATGCGCCATGACATTGGCCATGCCGGGATTGCCCGATGTGCCGAGGTATTTGCAGGGTTTACCGGTCATTTTTCGTGTGACGATCTCAGCGGTAAGAATCATACCGAGACCATAGCCGATCAGAAGGCAGAGTGCCTTGGCCGCAAGTGTATTCATACAGTTATCCTCCGTAAAAACATAGGCAGGGACTTTCTCCCTGTCTTTTATTATAAGCGAAGCACCCTCCGATGCGCACGATTTTTTCACTCACTTATATTTTGTCCGGCGCCGCGCTCAACATGCCGGGCGGATATTGTTAAGAAGTCTTGAATTAAACGTGAAAATTCGTTAATATAAGATATGTATAAGCATCAACAAGGGGTCCTGCGTGTCGACAGAGAGATCTGGCGCGGGAGGTGATGCATGTATGAAAATGTTCTTACGGGCGGCTGTTGCCGGCATGGCAATTCTGCCATTCATCCTGACAGGCTGCGGGCGTGAGGCGGCAGCATTCGAGATTCAGTCGGACTCGACAGACTCGATTGTGACGGATTCTGTATCGGAAACTTTGAATTCGGAAGCTTCGATACCGGCGGGATCCGATTCGACAGATTCAACTGCTGATTCGGGTAGTTCCGGGAAGCTTTCGGAGAAAAACGGCGCGGAGTCTGTTCTGCCTGCGGTTACAGCGGAACCGCTTCCGATCTGCGTCTATGTGTGCGGCGCGGTAAAAACGCCGGGCGTTTACCGGCTTCCGGAAGAAAGCAGAGTCTGTGATGCCATAGCGGCAGCGGGAGGTCTGTTGGAAGACGCGGAGGAACGGAGTCTGAATCAGGCGGAACGCCTGGTCGATGGTGAGCAGATCACCGTTTTTACAAAAGAGGAGATCACCGCGAACGGAGGAAGGCTTTCTTCCGGCGGGGCGATCACAGGCGGTGCATCCGGCAGTGCGGAAGGTTCTGCGGCCGGCGGTGTAACGAACGGCACCGGTGCGGACGGAACGACGGCGCGTATCAATATCAATACCGCTTCGAGAGAGCAGCTGATGACGCTTCCCGGAATCGGGAAGGCGCGGGCGGCGGCGATCATCGCGTACCGGGAAGAAAACGGCGCGTTTTCGAGTATCGAAGCGATACAAAATGTGGAAGGCATTAAGGAAAAAGCGTTCAACAAGATCAAGGATCTGATTGAAGTATAGAAAAGAGAGTGCAGAGGTCTGACATGGCAAACAAGGTACTGGTAGTAGATGATGAAACACTGATCGTGAAGGGACTTCGTTTTTCTCTGGAGCAGGATGGGTACGAGGTATCCTGTGCCTACGACGGAGAGGAAGCGCTGAATATGGCAAGGGAGAATGACTACGACATCATTCTTCTGGATCTGATGCTTCCGAAGATCTCGGGACTGGATGTGTGCCAGCAGATCAGAGAGTTCTCCAACGTGCCGATCATCATGCTGACGGCGAAGGGAGAAGATATGGATAAGATCCTCGGCCTGGAGTACGGCGCGGATGATTATATTACCAAGCCGTTCAATATTCTCGAGGTCAAGGCCAGAATCAAGGCGATCATCCGTCGTACGAGACGACCGGAGAAAAAGGAAGAGAAGGCGAAGATCGTTGAGATCGGAGACCTTCGAATGGACTGCGACAGCCGCCGCGTTTTCATTGGAAACCGTGAGGTCAACCTGACCGCAAAGGAATTCGACGTTCTGCAGCTGCTTGTATTCAACCCGAACAAGGTATACAGCCGTGAGAATCTGCTGAATATCGTGTGGGGCTATGAGTATCCGGGTGATGTTCGTACCGTAGATGTTCATATCCGCCGTCTTCGCGAGAAGATCGAGGAGAATCCGAGCGAGCCGAGATATGTCCACACCAAATGGGGCGTCGGATATTACTTCCAGGCCTGAGCGCCGCAAAATCGAGCGCTGAAAAACTGAGCGCTGAATAACCGAGCGCCGCAAAATTGCATATCGAGCTTTGAACGGATCAACGGATAGAAGATCATTGATCGGATCAGTGAATAAAGATGAATAAAGAGAAAAGGAGCAGCCGTTACACAGCTGCTCTTTTTTTGTGCGAATTACATGCGAAAAGGTCAGACCTTCTCTTGTCTCAACGGACAGATGCAAGTCAAAACCGGTATATCACAAGTGAAAAACGAGAATAAGTTGCATTCGCTGCCAGCGTTTTCTATACTTAGCATAGAACATGGTACGCCGAAAAATACTAACCGGAAAATGCCCGGAGCATCAATGCGGAGAGTAAGCAGTCATTGATTTTGATTATTGCGGCGTTTTTACTTAAAGGAGGTATTCGGGACGTGAAGGAAAAACGAATACTGGAAAAGCCGAAAAGAAGGCGATATATTCTGACAGTCTTTTTTCTTGTGATCGGCATTGTTGCTGGACTGCATGCGAGCCGCTTCGTACAAGCGCAGGATCCGGTGGCGGCAGTGAATCGGAATGCGGAAGTGACGATGACTGCCGCGGAAGAGAAGCGCGCAGGCGATGTTGTGAGCGAAGCGCCCGACGGTGAGATCTTCAGGATAACTGCAGAATACCGGGACAGACAGAATGAGCTCATGCTCCTGAACGGAAATAATCCGCTTCGTGGCTGGTGCTGGCTCCCGATCGTTCTGGCAGTTACACTGACAGCGGTCGGTGTCATCGCTTTTCGCGGCGAAGGCAGCGGCAGAGGAGAAAGAGGCTTTAACAACAAAATATGAGGGAATATTTATCGATGGGTGTTCCAGAAGAGCTCCCACTCATCGATTGCGCGGCGAAAAGCCGTATATTTCTTCTCCGGAACGGGTAGCACCGTTCCGTCCGCAAGGGTCAGGCTGAAGCGTTTCAGGATGCTGATGTACAGCGGATTGATCAGGCAGCTGATGTGCGGTGCCAGAAAAATATTGGGATATTGTTCGGTGAAGTAGGAGAGTTTCCTGGTGCAGGCAATTTCTTCCTTGTCCGTATGGACGATCGAGTGATGACCTTCGTCCGCTGATTCGATCCAGAGGATCCGGGTCGAATTATAGTAGTAAAAGGCATGATCTCTTGAGGGAATCGTGACGCGGCTGGCGACATCAGCAGACACCTGGTGCTCGGCTTTTTCGGTAAAGCGGAGATCGCCCCACACGTTGAAGACAGAATCCCGCTTATCTCTCGGCGGAATATTGGACAGAGAGATCAGCGAGAGACGGGGAACAAGCATGGTTTTTCCCGACTCGTCGGTTATTTTCTTATCGATCCAGCTGAAGATCCCGCGCTGGCTGTGAATGCGGGGGCCTTCGGGCAGCTCGATGCGTACCTTATACTCGAGGACAACATTCATGCTGTGCGCGCCGAGAGGAATCGTATAGGCGGAGATGTCCTCCGTACGAAAGCGCATACTGTTCTGTGTGTCCTTCCAGGAGGCGGCAACGGCAGCCCTGGTGCGGGTGACCAGATTATCACGAGGTCCCAGGCACAGAACATCGTCAGCGCAATTGTCGATGATGGGCTGCATGTCATGGTCACAGTATGCCTGGATGATCGACATGGTTTTTTCGAGAATTTCGGTACGGTTCATCAGTTTATCCTTTCTGTATTGTGCCCCGCACGGACGCTGCTGTCCGGTGCGGGGCAGTTGTTTGCCTTCAGTATATCATACCCTGAAGAATATCATATCGGGAAGAATATCATAACGGGAAGAGGATTTGACGAAAATGGTTTGCAGCCGGCAGCAGAGGGAATACAATGAGAAAAGAACAGAAAAGTGAACTTTGGGCTGCAGGCAGGAAATATTGGTATGAAAATCGCAGATAATGAGAAAATGAGACAACTTATGCTGAGCGCACCGGTGGGACCGCTTCTTTTCCGGAAAGCTCTTCCCACGGTCATCATTCAGCTGATCACCGTGATCTACAACACGGCGGATACGTACTTTGTGGCGAAGATCAGTACATCGGCTTCGGCTGCGGTCGGTATCGTTTTTTCCCTGATGTCGGTAATCCAGGCGGTCGGCTTCGGTCTCGGCATGGGCGCCGGAAGCATCATTAGCCGGAAGCTGGGCGCGGCGGACGAGGATTCGGCAAATCGCTATGCCAGCTCGGCGATGGCTGCCGGGATCGGCGCGGGTCTTTTGATCATGTCTCTCGGATTGTGGCAGCTCACCTCCTTGATGAAATTGATCGGAGCGCGGGGGAATGTCCTTGCGGATGCCTGCGATTACGGATTCTATATCCTGCTCGCGGCACCGGTCATGTGCATGGCTTTCATTTTTAATAACTGTCTGAGAGCGCAGGGACAGACTTTCCTTGCCATGATCGGCATGACAACGGGCGGCATTGCCAATCTGTTTCTGGATCCGGTCTTCATCTTCGGCTTGAGAATGGGGACAGACGGGGCAGCCCTCGCAACGATGCTGAGCCAGATTCTGAGCTGCCTGATCATGGGATTTTTGTTTTTTTCGGGCAGAAGTATCGTGAAGATCAGACCGCGGTTTGTCAGCCGCAGGATAAAGGTATATAGGGATATTGTACGAACGGGATTTCCGACGATCGCAAGGCAGGGACTCGGAAGTCTGGCATCGGCGGTCCTTAATATCCGGGCTGCCGCTTACGGCGAGGCGGTTATCGCTGCGATCACCATTGCCAATAAACTGTATATGCTTGTGCGTTATATTATTCTCGGCATCGGGCAGGGGTACCAGCCGATCGCAGGGTATTGCTATGGAGCCGGTAAAAAAGAACGCGTAAGAAACCTGTTTTGCATCTCGACGGGAGCCGGTACGGTGATCTGCACTGCGGCAGCTGTCGCATTGTATGTGTTCCGCGTGCCGGTGATCGCCTGGTTCAGAAATGACCCGGCTGTCATTGAATGCGGGGCGAGCATGCTCCGGTTCCTGTGTCTGGCGATGCCGCTGATGGCATTTTCCACTTACGTGAACCAGACCTACCAGTGCCTCGGCTACAGTGTGGGAGCTACTTTTCTGGCATCCTGCCGGCAGGGAATCTTCTTCATGCCGCTGGCATTGCTGCTTCCGTCTGCATTCGGGCAGACCGGTATCGAAATGATTCAGGCATGGTCGGATATTCTGACTTTCGCGATCTCGGTGCCGTTCATGATATGGTTCTACAGAAAGCATCTGGCGGCAGCAGCTGCCTGATAGTCTGTATAAAAGGAGCTGTGTTTTTCACGGCTCCTTTCTCTATGAATCTTGGAAAAATAATGAATTCCGGATTTTAAAGTTTTTTCAAATGCATCGCTTCCGCAAAGCGGTTGAACACGAGGGGCCGGGCGTTTATAATGAGAATTACAGCCGCGTAAAGAGCGGGGCTCACCGAAAACCAAAGGAGCGGGGCATTGTCTAAGTTTCATTTTGACCTAAAGGGAAAATTAAAGTTTCTGCGGAGTATCCGGATCCGATTCATGGTACTCCTTTTTGTAATGGGTATCGTGCCGGCCATCGTCGTCGAGAATGTTGTCGTTGAAAGCTACGAGACGCGTGCGGTGTCGCAGCGATCGATCATCGTCAAGAATCAGTGTGACATTCTGATCGATCAGCTTGTTGAAAAGGATTATTTGCAGGATCCAACCGATGAGGTGATCAACGGAGAATTCAATATGCTCACCAGTATTTACGGAGGGCGAATTCTCGTGGTGAACCGCGACGCGAAAGTCATCATGGATACGTTCAATCTGGATTACGGTAAGTATTCCCTTTCGCAGGAGGTTATCGACTGTCTGAACGGAGAAGAGACGACCAACTACGACGATAAGAACCAGTACATCGAAATGACGATCGCGATCCATAACCCGGACGACAATAAAGAAGTGGATGGTGTTCTTCTGGTAAGCGTATCGGCGGCTGAGATCCATACGAGCCGTCAGATTCTGGCATCCCGCGGAATGATGATCCTGATCCTGGCAATTCTGCTCGTCCTGCTCATCGGTTTCTGGCTTGCCGGTGTCTTTGTACGCCCGTTCCAGAAGATCACAAGCGCAATTGAAGGTGTAACGGACGGTTATGAAGACGGCAACATTTCGGTGCCGGACTATCTGGAAACAGAACTGATCACCGACGCATTCAACCGGATGCTTGCCCGTGTGCGTACTGTGGATGATTCGCGAGATGAATTTGTATCGAACGTCTCACACGAACTGAAGACGCCGCTTGCTTCAATGAAGGTGCTGGCGGATTCGCTGAATATGAATCCGGATGCGCCGGTCGAGCAGTATCAGGATTTCATGCAGGATATTTCGGAAGAGATCGATCGTGAGAATATGATTATCAATGATCTTCTGTCATTGGTAAAGATGGATAAGAAATCCGCGGATCTCAATATTGCCGAGACCAATATCAATGAGGAACTGGATCAGATCATCCGCCGGCTGACGCCTATCGCGGAGAAAGCCTCGGTCGAGCTGATCTTTGACAGCTTCCGTCCCGTTACCGCGGAGGTCGATGAGACGAAGCTCACGCTGGCATTCACCAACATTATCGAGAACGCGATCAAATACAACAAGCAGGAAGGCGGCTGGGTCCGCATCTCTCTGAATGCTGACAGAAAGTATTTCTATGTGACGATCTCCGACTCGGGAATCGGTATTCCGGAGGATTCCGTCGATAATATCTTTGAACGTTTTTACCGCGTCGACAAGAGCCATTCCCGCGAGATCGGCGGTACAGGACTCGGTCTGGCGATTACAAAGAGCGCGATCGTCAAGCACAAAGGCGCGATCCGTGTAACCAGCAAACTGGGCGAAGGCACGACATTCTCTGTGCGCATTCCGCTCATCTATGTGGCATAAGGAGGCGGGCTCATGAGAAAAATCAATATTACGCTTCTGGCTGCCGCAATGGCACTGTCCCTGGCGCTTCCGGGCTGCGGCAGCAAGACAAAGGAGGAAGCTTCATTCAATCTCTATTACCTGAATTCGGATCTTGACCGGCTCATTACAGAAGAATATACGCCGGCGGATGAAGATGCGGATGCAATGGTGAAAGAGATCCTTGAAGAGGAGATGACGGATCCCGGCAGGAAAGGGACGGAGACACTGCTGCCGGAGGATGTCAAGATCCGCTCCTGTGAGATCGAGGACAATGTTTTGCGGATCGATTTCAGCCAGTCTTATGCCAAGGTGGATACAACGAGAGAGGTCCTCGCGAGAGGGGGGATCGTCCGCTCCGTACTGCAGGCAGAGGGGATCGACACCGTGGTCTTTACGGTCGGCGGAGAGGATCTGACCGATTCCTTCGGGAATGCCATCGGTCCTATGACAGCTGAATCCTTTGTGGAGAATGCGGGAAAAACGATCAATAATTATACCAATATCACCATGACCCTTTATTATACGGACCAGACGGGGATGCTTCTGCTGCCGGAGGTACGCAATGTCTATTACAGCACGAGCGAGCCGGCTGAAAGAGCGGTAGTGGAGGCGCTGATCGCCGGACCGACAGAAACGGGACATTATCCGACGCTGCCCGCGGGGACGAATATCATCAGCGTGCTTCCGCAGGATGATGTCTGCTATGTGAACTTTGATGCCTCTGTCAATGAGGGCACGCTCAATGTAGCGGATAAGATTCCGATCTATTCGATCGTTAATTCGCTCGCTGCAACGTGCGGGACAAAAAAGGTACAGTTTACCATTGACGGCTCCGGTGATGTAATGTTCCGCAACAGCATGGATCTGAGTGATACTTTCAAAAAGGACAACAGTCTGGTCCGGGAATAAGACGGGTCGGAGAAAGAGGTGAGCATGAACAGGCGTCCTCTCTTTCTGATATGTATTGGACTGATGATTCTGATCGTGTTTCTGAAAATAGCCGGCGCGCCGATCTTCGGTGTGCCGGCCATGGAAACCGGGCAGCGAAAGCTCCTGGAAGACGGCTGCATGACAGAGGTGGAAGGGACGGTTTCGTCCCGCTCTGTCAGACAAAATTCCGTTCAATACATTCTAAGCAATTCTGTGGCTGCGGTTCGCGGCCGAAAAATTCATTTTTCTAAAATTCAATGTACAACACTGGGGGACACCCGATATTTTTCTGCTTTAGACGGAGATGGAGCGGGTGAGGCAGAGTATGCCCTTGCGCCGGGAAGCCGGGTCAGGGTTACGGGAACATTATCGGAGATCCCGTCCGCCGGAAATCCGGGACAGTTTGACGAACGATCCTTTTATGGCTGCGAAGGTATCTGGTATCGCATGTTTGCCGATAAAGTGATCATCGAAAAGAGCGGCGCCGGACTCGCCGAGATCTTAACTTCCGCAAGAGAGCGGATAACACAGCGGACGGAGGAAATGATGAGCTCCGAATCGGCGTCGGTCCTTTCCTCGATGGCTTTCGGCGATCGTTCCCATCTGTCGGACGAAACCCGTCAGGCTTACCGGACAGGCGGCGTCTCTCATATTCTGGCGATATCGGGTCTGCACATCTCCCTTGTCGGGATGCTGGTATATGAGATCATTCTGTATGCGGGACTCCCGATCTGGGCTTCCGCCTGCGTATCATTTTCGCTGACGCTGATCTATTGCTTCTTCTGCGGATCGCCTGTCTCCGCCCTTCGCGCACTCATTATGTTCGGTGTACTTCTGGGAAGCCGTGTGGCACGAAAAAGCTATGACCTCCTGTGTGCGCTGTCACTGGCGGGAATCCTGCTTCTGCTTACACAGCCGGGAGTTCTGTTCTATGCAGGTTTCCAATTGACTTTTGCTGCGGTGCTCGGGGCGGCGGTCGTTTACCCGGCCTTTCTTGGGCTGATTCCCGTCGGATTCTGGAAGAAGGGAAGCCGAAAGAGGAAGGCTTTGGAAAAGCTGATCGAAGCAACGCTTTCCTGGGGCTCGATCACTGCCGCGACGCTTCCGCTGATCTGCCGTTATTTCTATGAGGTCCCCGTTTACGGGCTGCCGGTAAATCTGCTGATCGTTCCCCTGGCAGGCTTTGTTCTTCTTCCCGGTCTTGCCGGTGGGATCCTGGCTTTGCATTTCACAAGCCTTCCGCGCCTTATCCTTCTTCCCGTCGATTACTGCCTTCGTTTCTTTTCCTTTGCGGCATCGCTGGCAGGCAGGATCCCGGGTGCCGTCCTGATCACCGGACAGCCATCCGCAGCGAGAATTGTCATCAGTTACCTGCTTCTCGGAGCAGCGGTCGCTCTGGCGAGACGGATCAGGAGAAGAGAGCGGTCTTCAAGGCATGAGACGAAACGGCTGTATCGCTTCGTGCCTGTAATCCTCCTGGGAGTTTTTCTGACGGTCCTTCTGGTTCACATGCCCAGCGATTTTTCGCTGACGATGCTCGATGTCGGGCAGGGGGACAGTTTGTCCGTCGTGATTCCGGATAGAAAAACGGCGCTTTCGGGCGAACATGTTTTTCTCGTTGACGGTGGCAGTACCGATATCGATCAGGTGGGGAAGTACCGGATCATTCCCTATCTGAAGCAGCAGGGGATACGCTCTGTCGACGCGGTCTTCCTGAGTCACGAGGATGCCGATCACACGAACGGGATCGAAGAACTGCTGGTGGCGATCGGGCAGGGAGATTGCGCGATTCGTGTCGGAAAGGTGTGCATGCCGTACCCGATGCAGGCAACGGATGTCGGACAGAGGATCGAGAAGGAATGCCGCTCTGCCGGCTGCAGGACGGTTTATCTGAAAGAGGGAGACCGGATCACGGCCGGGGAAGGGAACTTTGAGGTGCTGCATCCGTTCCGCTCCGGCGGGGGAACGACGGGGAATGCAGGCTCGATGGTCCTCCGTCTGACGTATCGGAATTTTTCCGCCCTTCTGACAGGAGATCTTGAGGGAGAGGGGGAGGAAGAGTGCCTGCCGCTCCTCGAAAAAACGCTCTGCCTGAAGGTGGCGCACCACGGGTCACGGTTTTCAACATCCGAGGAGTTTCTGCGGAGAGTTGATCCCAAGATCTGTCTGATTTCGGCGCCAAGGCACAGCACATACGGTCATCCGCACCGGGAACTGCTGGACAGATTGAAGGAGACCGGCGCGTCTGTTTTTGTTACGAAGGATGGAGGAGCGATCCGCGTCACATGCCGGCGGAAGAAGATGATCGTAGAAACATGGAGAAAGAAGACACCATAAATGCTCGCGAGAGGACTGCTGTGCAGGATCTCCTGAAGGACGATATTCGGAGGAATCTTAACGGGTCTTGCCGGTTTTCGTGCCGTACCTGTCTGAAGTACAAAGCGAGGACTGTTTGACGAAGCACGATAGTGCTGAGGAGTTCCGCAGCTGCACAACCGGGCATGAAAAGCGGCTTAGACCCGGTTAGATCCCGGAGACAGCGTCCGCAGGAAGCCTGCACAGCAGGTACCCCAGCGTGAGGCATCAAAGGGTATGGTCACCGGTTTCAACGAACGACGGGTTTACGACGCCCGAAGCACTCGGCGTGGTGACAGCAACGGCCTACCTGTGCTATGATGAATGAGCGTTGAGAGAGCTGCCCGATAGACGGGAGGTATCAGAACCACGCGTGAAAGGTGAAATATGAAAAATATTCTGGCTGACATTAAGAATCAGACCTTCAAAAAAGTATATCTGCTGTGCGGTACCGAGGAATATCTCCGCGCGCAGTACCGGGATAAATTGATCAAAGCACTCGTACCCGATGGGGATACCATGAATTTTACAGAGTATGAGGGGAAAAACATTGTGGAATCCGAGGTGATCGGACAGGCCGAGACGATGCCGTTTTTTGCGGACAGGCGCGTGATCCTCATCCGCGATTCCGGCATGTTCAAGCGAAGTATGGATAAGCTGGCCGATTATCTGGCGGCCCTTCCGGAGTATCTGGTCATGGTCTTTGAGGAGAGCGAGATCGATAAGCGGAACCGAATGTACAAGGCGGTCCAGAAGAACGGATATATTGCCGAGTTCGGAGAGCAGACAGAGGAGACACTGACACGCTGGGTCCTGGCGCAGATGGCCAGAGAGGGAAAGAAGATCCGCAGGCAGGATATGCAGCTCTTTCTGGACCTGACGGGAACCGACATGGCAAATATCCACTCGGAACTGGAAAAACTTCTGTCCTACACGATGGGAAAGGATGAGATCACGAAGGATGACATTGAGATGATCTGCGCGCCGCAGCTGACGAACCAGATCTTCGAGATGGTAAACGCCGTTGCGAGTCATCAGCAGAGGAGAGCACTGGACTATTATTATGATCTGCTTGCGCTGAAGGAGCCACCGATGCGTATTCTGTATCTGCTCTCCCGGCAGTTCAACCAGCTGATGCAGATCAAATCGATGCTGAAAAACGGCGAGAACAACCGGACGATCGCCTCGAAGATCGGTATTCCGCCTTTCGTTGTCACAAAGTCCGCAGGTCTCTGCCGCCGCTACACGGAAGAAACACTTCGCAAGATCGTCGAGGACTGCACACAGGCGGAAACCGACGTCAAGACCGGACGCCTCGGCGATGAATTGAGCGTCGAGATGCTCATCATACGCTACAGCGCTGACTGAGCGACATTTGTCTGACGGAAGCGGGACGGATTTCGCGGTACAGTGAAGGAGAAAAAACTTCCCTCGCAGCAGCATTTTGTCTGACGGAAGCGGGACGGATTTTGCGGTATCGTGAAGGAGAAAAAACTTCCCTCGCAGCGACATTTGTCTGACGGAAGCGGGACGGATTTCGCGGTACAGTGAAGGAGAAAAAACTTCCCTCGCAGCAGCATTTTGTC
>JAXJTA010000037.1:0-2984 GCA_036309825.1 Eubacterium sp.
AAGGTCGTCATCTCCGCGCCCGCCAGGAAGCCCATGGCAAAGCCGGCACCGGTATTGAACGGCGGATACCACATCTTATGTCTGGAGAATCCCGGGTTGTTCGGCCGGTACAGACCTGCCGCTCCTCCCGTCGCGATCAATACCGCTTTTGCGTGGATATCGTAAAAAACGTTGTCTCTTACCGAGAAGCCATAAGCACCGGCAGCGACTTTTACTCCGTTCACTTCTTCGATCTTCAGATCCGTGATATTTACATGGTTCAGAACGTCAACATTCTTCTGTTCCGCCGCAGCCTTCGCAAGGATCGGTTTGATGTTCTCTCCGTTGATCTTGACATTCCGCCATCCGCGGGTCACATACCTGCCGTTCTCGTCCTTGAGTATAACGAGACCTCTTTTCTCGAGATCTTCCGTTACGGAATTAAAACGCTCCGCAAGGGTCAGACAAAGATCGCGGCGAATGATTCCTTCTCCGTCCTTTGCCGCATACGCAACGTAATCCTCCGGAACATGGCCGTCGGAAATATAGGCGTTCAGTGCGTTGACTCCCGCCGCAAGGCAGCCGCTCCGGATAATATTTGCCTTTTCGGCGATCAGCACCCTGATGTCCGGCCGCTCTCCCAGCTTAACAGCAGCGTAACAGCCTGCCGTTCCGCCTCCGATGATGAGCAGATCCGTCTCTATGTTTTTTGTTTCAAATGTGTTTGCCTGCGCCATGCGTTTTTCCTCTTCGTTTTTCCAATTATCATACGGCAAGCCAGAGAAGCGCCGCGCCGATCACCGCTGATGCTGTCAGCGGGATCAGATTATTTATCTTCTTGCGAAGGATCAGCCAGGTATCAAAAGCAACGATTCCGACAATGATCAGCAGAACGACCGGACTGCTCTTCCCAAGCGCCGTGCCGGTCTCCACACCGGTACGAACCATCGTGAGCATTACGTTGAGCAGCAGACCGCTGATGATCGGCCGGATCCAGCGGCTGATCTGACGGAAGATCGATACATTGCGGAAGGTGCGAAATACCCAGCACACTGCGCCGAAAGCACATGCCGATGCAGCGACGCTGATGCCGAAGCCCGCAAGCGCCGAAAAATATCCGGCAGCAGCAGTTCCTCCCGCCTCCACGGCAGAGATGAAACCGACACCGGTGAGAACCTTTGTGAGGATCGAGCCAGGAAGAATATTTACCACCGGTACCAGCGTTCCGTAGAATGCCGTTCTGCTCACGATTCCCGAATTTACAAACAGGCCGTCCGCAATCGACAGATAAGCATCTCCGCCTCCGAAGGAAAGGATCGAAGATAACAGACCGCGAAAGACTAAGGATGTCGCGTGTCCGTTCAGGATGAGCGCCGGCACGGTAAGGGTGAGAGCAAATGCCGCCCAGGCTGCCGTTTCTCTGAAAAGTTCCTTCCAGTCCGCTTTTACGGCTGCTTTGGCACCGGTCTCCGCAAAACTTCTCTTTGCCTGCACTTTGCGAACTGCTTCCGTGAAAAGGATCGCGCCGAAGGCAATGCCCAGTACCTCAACGGTTGAGAACTGAAATACCGGTATTGAGGAAATTCCGAGAATGGCGAGAAGGTTTTTGCCTCCCGTCAGAAGAAAAACGGCTGCGATAATGATCAGAGACGCGATGCCCGTCTGTCTGCTCTCTGCGGCAGCACTCTTCTGGGATTTGACCGCATAAGCGATCAGCAGACTTGCGATGTAAGAACCGATGCCGACGGACAGATAACGAATTCCCTGAAGGGTGGTCTCTGTGCTGCCGGCCAGTAAGGAAAGAATAGCGACTGTAAGAAGTGCGCCCGGAAGAGCGATCATCAGTGCCGAGAGGATCATGCCTCTGATTCCGTAGGAACGGCGTCCGTTTCCTGCCGCGATCTCGACCGGAAGAGCGCCCGGTGTAACACATGCCGCAAGGACATCCTCATCATAATCGGCCTTGGAGATCAGCTTCTGCTGATCAACAACCTCTTCCTCAATGACGGGGATCAGCGCCGTGCCGCCTCCGAATCCTACCAGACCGATCTTGAACATGGCTGTGAGGAGCTTTGCGAAATGTCCTCTTGTTCCTGCCGCACTCTTTTCGGATCTGCCGGCAAGACTGCCTGCCGGGATTCCGTCTGAAGTGTATACAGTCTGATCGATCATGTGCCCTTCCTCCATTTCATACAATTTCGATATGAAATATATTCTATACATTGTACATGATAGACCATTCAGACGGTTTTGGGTAATATTCAATACTTATTGTTGGTTATAAAATTTGCATATACCCAGACGGAAAACGCCGTTTTTCTACAATAAAATGCAGCTGCCGCACCTCTCAAAGTGCCGTCGCAGCTGCCTCTTATCATTTTGTCTCCTGTGGTTTGAAATAATCCTGGGATCACTTACTCTTCGACTTTACGAACGATCAGATCATAGGTCCCGTCTTCGTTATCGATCAGCTTCAGGATCTTGTGTCCCTCTTCCTTGATGCTTCTTGGAACATTCTGCACCGGTTCGCCGTCGTTCATGTGAACGCTGAGCACCTGTCCGTCATCCAGCTCCTCCAGCGCGACCTTTGCCTTTACGAAAGTAACCGGGCAGACAACATCCGTGATATCTACGGTATCATCGATCTGAAATCCTGCTTTTTCTACTGCCATTTTCTTCTCCTTATTTCAAAAGCTTATATATCCGTTCTGAGTTTCCAGTCGGTCAGTTCGAGAGGCTTCGAGGCTTCTTCCGCAGCGGATTCCTCGCTCTTTTCAAACACCTCTTTGATGTATGCGTCAAAGGTATCCTCGCCTTCTCTTGCGATGCAGTTCTGGAAACGGTCACCGGCTTTCCCATGGTCATGGAAGAAATTGATGCATGCGTCGCAGAGCTGGATCAGCTTGTCATGACTCTGAACGAACGGGAGTATCTGACGTCCTTTATGGAAGTGATTTCCGTACATTCCGCCGAAGCTCATGATATAACCTGGATGTTCTTCATAC
>JAXJTA010000038.1:0-2293 GCA_036309825.1 Eubacterium sp.
AGTCTGAACCGCGCCGAACGTCTTCATGACCTCGGCCAGCCGTGCCGGAACCATCGAGGAGAAGCAGGAAAAACCGTTGAACGCGTAGACCGATCCCTCATTGAGCGCCTTGCCGCGCGCGAAATCGGTGCGGTAGAAAAGCTCGTCCGTGTTCTCCGCCAGATACGCGTCTTCCTCCTGCGCCGCCGTCAGACTTGCCACATAATCGTCGCGCTCCGTCGTCTGCTCGATACAGCCGACGCCCATGTAGACACATTCAAAAACGACCAGCCCGAAGATCGCCGTCTTGCATAGTCTTCTCTTCGTCCGGCTGTCCGTCAGAACGTGCGTGAGCAGGAAGCCGTAGGCGAACATGAGACCGATATTCATGATCGTCTCCCACTTGTCCAATACCGGGTCGATATCCGGGATCGCCGGGATGACGATAAACTCCAGGAAGGACAGCGCCATCGCCAGGACCGCCGCCTCAATGTAGACCATGCGGTCGGTCAGCTCATCGAGATGCCCCGCCGCGTCATAAGCCATGGACACCAGAACAAAGCTATAGATAAAAACGTAGCGGTGCGGCAGGTTTGCTGGGAAATAAAAGCCGTGGACAATGAAGTCGAGCGGCTTGATGATCGAGCACACTAGAAGGAGGATCAGGAAAAACACATTTGAACGTTTTTCCCTCTTCGAAGCGGTCGAAGCCTTCCAGTAGAGCGGAAGCAGCATCAGCGTGAGCACGCCGCTGAACAGGTTCGGTGCATCCTCGTTGAGGGACATGACCGACGGACGCGCGCCCGTGAAATGCGCGGACAACAGCTGCGGCACACACTTGTAGATCTCGAAGTTCGGCACCTCGGAGGTCGTCCGGACGTTCTGCGAGATGGCCAGCGCGGCCGGTGCCAAAATAAAGCCTGCGGTGATTGCCGCGAGGATGGAAAATACGATAAACAGGAAGACCGTCCAGAGGAACCACTCGCGATCCTTCTTCTTTGTCAGGCGGCGGCCGCTGCCGATCAAAAGCTTCAGTACGTAGAGCACAATGAAGATGCAGACCATGACAGCGAGGTAGAAGTTCGCGTACATGATGAGTGCCAGAGAGATCCAGTAGATGAGCGGTTTCTCACGGAACATCAGCTCGCGAAGGCCGATGATGAGGAACGGGAAGAGGAAGACGATGTCCAGCCACATGATGTTCCAGTAATAGCAGGTCGCAAAGCCGCAGAACGCGTACAGCAGGCTGAAAAGGACCGACTGCGCGTCATGCCGCTTGTAACGATAGCCGAGATAGATCTGGAATGCTGGTGCGCAAAGCGCCGTTTTTACCATAATGAGAAGGGCAACGCACTCGCTGATCATCTTCTCCGGAAGGAGCAGATAGATGTAGTCGAGGATCGAGGTCGTGTAGTAAGCGGTCTGCACGTACAGATCGCGTCCCAGTCCCGCCTGCCAGCTGTAGAGAAGGTCCTCGCCGCCGAGGATCCTGTGCCGCAGTTCCATCAGGAACGGTGCGTACTGATGATACAGGTCGATCGCCAGAACCGATTTCGACCCGAAGGGCGCCAGTCCTTTGATCGCAAAAATAAGGAGCTCCATGACGAGCGCGATGAGAAACGCCGCCAGCGGCAATATTACCAGGCGTTTGTCGATCGTTCTCCGCCGGAATCCTTTCCTGATCGTTTGTACCGTACTCTCTTCTACTCTCATGCTGTCTCTCCGATGTATGTACTGGTGATAAGATCTTCGCCATTCCTTTTACAAGGCATATATACCTTTTGTATGATATGCTTGTTATTTGTATACATTGCACAATTTATATTCGTTTCAATCATGGATATTATACAATTATAACTGGTCAAATGCAATTTTAAAGGGGCGATCCTCTGTAGGATCGCCCCTTTAACCGCAGCGTGTGCTTTCGCATATTATGTCGTCGCGCCGGATATGAAAATATAGATACTATCTGCTGCTACGATCTCGTGCTGTTTCGCCGCTTCGCTCTCTGCGTCAGCGCGATCGCCAGTGCCTTACTCGCTCAGCACTTTCCATACTGCGTCAAGGTCCGCAGTATCGGTTCCTTCCGGAATGTCAAGGAAGTCCGTGAATTCCGCATTGCCATCCAGATCCTGATAGATGACGGCAACGACCTCTGCCGGCTCGGCATCCGGCGCTACGACAGTCTGTTTGCACAGAATTGCATAGTTTGTGCCCGCTACGACCTGCGTACCGAGGAGCGCCTGTGCCTCGATGTCACTCCCCGTGAAATCCTCCAGTGCCTTATCCAGTGCTGCCTGCGCTTCCTCTGTGA
>JAXJTA010000039.1:0-27543 GCA_036309825.1 Eubacterium sp.
GGTAAATAGTAATGGCAAAGTTAACAACAGCTGAGTTTATTGAAGCTATCAAAGAGTTATCCGTTTTAGAGTTAAACGAGTTAGTAAAAGCATGTGAGGAAGAGTTCGGTGTATCCGCATCCGCAGGCGTAGTAGTTGCTGCTGCAGGCGCTGGCGCTGGCGAGGCTGCTGAAGAGAAGACTGAGTTCGACGTAGAGCTTACTGAGATCGGACCGAACAAAGTTAAAGTTATCAAAGTTGTTCGTGAGATCACCGGTCTTGGCCTGAAAGAAGCTAAAGACCTCGTTGACAACGCTCCGAAGAACATCAAAGAGGCTGTTTCCAAAGCTGAAGCTGATGACATCAAAGCTAAAGTTGAGGAGCAGGGCGCTAAAGTTACTGTTAAGTAATTTTGCCTTTCTGATTGAGCAGAATATCGACCCGGCCGGGGGAATACCTCAGCCGGGTCTTTTTATGCCTTTTCCCGCCCTTTTCACTTCGTTTTCCCGTCATTTTGATTCCGAAATCATATTTTTTAAAAAAATTTTTCAAAGATGTTACACACAATCTCTTGTGCCATTTTTATGAAAATGTGCCAGATATTGTGTAAAAATTGTTTCGAAATGCGCGAAAATATTACAGGAGAGTTACGAAACGTTAAAAAACGGTTTAAATTTAGATTTATCTGTGTTATAATGCAGATACACCGTTGAAGTGTAACTATTTTTATTGACGAAACACGGGGTACGTTTTATGAAGAAACTCAAGAGCATGGGTGTGCTTTTGCTGGCAGGAGTGCTTGCATTTTCCGGCACAATCCCATGTCTGGCAGCAACCGCCGATGAGCTGAATGATGCTCAGGAGGAGAAAGCTGCCACCGAGACACAATTACAGACAGCGCAGGACCGGATCGCCGCACTTGAAGCCCAGAAGGGGGAATCGGAAGCTTATCTGACCGAGCTGAATTCGCAGCTCACAGATTTGACCAGTGAGATCGATGCATTGCAGGCACAGTATGTGGATAAACAGCATGAGCTCGATACCACAGCGCAGGAACTGGCGGACGCCAATGTTCTGGAAGTACAGCAAAGAAGCGATATGGCTGTGCGTATCCAGTATATGTATGAGAACTCGACCAATACGGGTATACTGGAGTCCCTGTTTTCCGCGACCAGTTTTTCGGATTTCCTTGATCGGGCCACGAATGTTTCCGCACTGACAAGCTACGACAGAGAAATGCTTGAGCAGTACGGTGCTGTTATTCAGGATATCGAGGATAAACAGGCAGAGCAGAAACAGGAAGAGGCGGAAATTGAAAACCTTCTGAGTCAGAGCGCTGACAAGAAGGAACAGCTGCAGGTGGTTTACGAATCCACGGCGGAAGAGGTGAACAGAGTTGCGGAATCCCTTGAGGGGGAGCAGTCGACTGTTGCCGCTCTTCTGGCATCGATCCAGCAGCAGGAAGCCAATATTCAGACACTTACCGAAAGAAACCAGCTCGAGCAGCAGGCTGCACAGGCAGCCGCGCAGGCAGCACAGAGCGAAGCATATACCGAAAGCACAGCTGCTTATTCTGCATCTGATGACAGTTACACAGAAACGGATGATTCGGCACAGAATACATCAGCCGGTGCAAGCTACGAAGAACCCGCTTCCTCCTGGAGCGGTCAGGTACTCACACCGAGTGCCGGATTTGTACAGGGACCGAGCGGCGGTGAGACATATTACAATCTGGATATGTCCGGTGTTGTTTCAATCATGAGAGCCATGGGCAATTATGATGAGTATTGGGTAAGAAGTGACGGAGTCAAGATGCTCGGGCCGTATGTCATGTGCGCGGCAAATCTGAGCCTTCGTCCGAGAGGCTCACTCGTTCAGTCCAGCCTCGGTATGGCGATCGTATGCGATACCGGTGGATTCGCATCGGTACATCCGGATCGACTGGATATTGCGGTTGCCTGGTAATACAAGACAATAAAATAAGAAGAAAGCTGTCAGCCGGCAGCTTTCTTCTTTTTTGTGTCCTACGAGCGGGAGCATCCGCCAGCCATAAATGTCTGCCGGATGTCGCGCTGTCGCGCTAACAACAAATGCCCGAAGGCATCTTGGCATGCAAGCATGCGCGATGCTTTCGGACATTTATTGCTCCCGCTCGTAGAACGTGCATGTACCTGTAAAAGTACAAGAATTTTGTTTGACACTCTTGACAAACTATGCTAGTGTAAAGAATGCACTATTATGGCAACATGTGCCTTCCTTGTTTTTTTTACGCAGCGACAATTCGCGCTGTTGACAGAAAATAGAGGGGGTTGCATGTATCATTATATTAATTCACAAGGGGTGAAACGTCAATGGAGAAAAACAGGTTACGTCCAATCCAGAGCGGAAGAAACGTACGAATGACTTACCAGAGACAGAAGGAAGTTCTGGAGATGCCCAATCTGATCGAGGTTCAGACAGATTCCTACAAGTGGTTCCTTACGGAAGGACTTAAGGAAGCGTTTGATGATATCTCTCCGATCCAGGATCACGGCGGCAATCTCAGTCTGGAATTCGTCGATTTCAAGCTGTACGAAGATGACGTCAAGTATTCTATCGCAGAATGCAAGCAGCGCGACGCTACATATGCGGCTCCGCTGAAAGTAAAAGTACGTCTCTATAACAAGGAAAAAGACGAGATCAGTGAGCATGAGATTTTCATGGGCGATCTGCCTTTGATGACAGCGACGGGTACGTTTGTTATCAATGGTGCAGAGCGAGTAATCGTCAGCCAGCTGGTTCGTTCCCCGGGTATTTATTATGATATTACGCATGACAAACTGGGTAAAAACCTGTTTTCCTGCACCGTAATCCCGTATCGTGGTGCATGGCTCGAGTACGAGACCGACTCCAACAACGTATTCTATGTACGTGTAGACCGTACACGTAAGGTACCGATCACTGTTCTGATGCGTGCGCTGGGTATCGGCACCAACGAACAGATCGTTGAGTTTTTCGGTGAAGAACCGAAGATCCTTGCAAGCTTTGCGAAGGATACCGCAACAAACTATGCGGAAGGTCTGCTTGAACTGTACAAGAAGATCCGTCCGGGTGAGCCGCTTGCGGTAGAGAGCGCGGAAAGTCTTATCAACGGCATGTTCTTTGACCCGCGTCGTTATGATCTGGCTAAGGTCGGCCGTTATAAATTCAACAAGAAGCTTGCGCTGAAGAACCGTATCACAGGTCATGTCCTCGCAGAGGATGTTGTCAATGAGGAGACCGGTGAGATTCTGGCTTCCAAGGGTGACCGTGTTACACGCGAAATGGCTGAGGATATTCAGTACGCAGCCGTTCCGTTTGTATGGATCGAGACACCGGAGCGCAATGTAAAGGTTCTCTCCAACCTGATGGTCGACATTACACGCTTTGTAGATATCGATCCGAAGGAATTTGACATTGACGAAGAAGTATTCTATCCGGCGCTGAAAGCGCTGATGGATGAGTATACCGATGCGGACGAGCTGAAAGAAGCAATTCGTGAGCATCTGGCGGATCTGATTCCGAAGCACATCACCAAGGAAGATATTTTTGCCTCTATTAACTATAACATGCATCTGGAATACGGCATCGGAACCAAGGATGATATCGATCACCTCGGAAACCGTCGTATCCGCTGCGTCGGCGAGCTCCTGCAGAATCAGTACCGTATCGGTCTGTCCCGTCTGGAGAGAGTCGTACGCGAGAGAATGAACACCCAGGATCTTGATACGATCACCGCACAGTCCCTGATCAATATCAAGCCGGTAACCGCAGCTGTCAAAGAGTTCTTCGGATCTTCTCAGCTGTCCCAGTTCATGGATCAGAACAACCCGCTCAGCGAGCTGACCCATAAGAGACGTCTGTCCGCGCTGGGACCGGGCGGTCTGTCCAGAGATCGTGCCGGATTCGAGGTTCGAGATGTACACTACACCCATTACGGACGTATGTGCCCGATCGAGACTCCCGAGGGTCCGAACATCGGTCTGATCAACTCCCTTGCATCCTATGCAAGAATCAATAAATACGGTTTTGTTGAGGCACCGTATCGTGTCATCGACAGATCCGATCCGGAAAATCCGCGTGTAACCAGCGAAGTTGTTTACATGACGGCGGATGAAGAGGATAACTATCATGTAGCACAGGCGAACGAGCCTCTGGATGCGGAGGGACATTTTGTTCATCACAACGTATCCGGTCGTTACAGAGAAGAGACCCAGACCTACGAGAGAAGCAGATTCGAGTTCATGGACGTTTCCCCGAAGATGGTATTCTCTGTTGCTACAGCCCTTGTTCCGTTCCTGCAGAACGATGACCCGACCCGTGCGCTGATGGGATCCAACATGCAGCGTCAGGCTGTTCCGCTTCTGTTCACAGAGGCACCTGCCGTAGGAACAGGTATTGAGAGCAAAGCTGCTGTCGACTCCGGTATTTGCGTTGTTGCAAAGAAAGACGGTACGGTAACCTACTCCACTTCCTACGAAATTCGTATGGACAACGATGACGGATCTCATGATGTATACCGTCTGATGAAGTTCACACGATCCAACCAGAGCAACTGCTACAACCAGCGCCCGATCGTAACCAAGGGAATGCACGTGAAAGCCGGCGAAGTTCTCGCTGACGGTCCGTCCACCAATGGCGGCGAGCTGGCACTCGGCAAAAACCCGCTGATCGGATTTATGACCTGGGAAGGTTATAACTACGAGGATGCGGTTCTGATCAGTGAGCGTCTGGTAGCGGATGATGTATACACATCGATCCATATTGAAGAGTATGAGTGCGAAGCACGTGATACCAAGCTCGGGCCGGAAGAGATCACAAAGGATGTTCCGGGTGTCGGTGACGATGCTCTGAAAGATCTGGACGAGAGAGGTATCATCCGTATCGGTGCCGAGGTCCGCGCCGGAGATATTCTGGTCGGAAAAGTTACCCCGAAGGGCGAGACAGAGCTTACCGCTGAAGAGCGTCTGCTCCGCGCGATCTTCGGTGAAAAGGCACGTGAGGTTCGTGATACATCCCTGAAAGTACCGCACGGTGAGTACGGTATCGTAGTAGAAGCCCGCGTCTTCACAAGAGAAAACGGTGACGAGCTGAACCCGGGTGTAAACCAGGCGGTTCGTATCTACATTGCGCAGAAGAGAAAGATCTCCATCGGTGATAAGATGGCAGGTCGTCACGGAAACAAGGGTGTCGTTTCCCGCGTACTTCCGGTAGAGGATATGCCGTTCCTTCCGAACGGTCGTCCGCTTGATATCGTTCTGAACCCGCTGGGTGTACCGTCCCGAATGAATATCGGACAGGTCCTGGAGATCCATCTGAGCCTTGCCGCTATGGCGCTTGGTTTCAATATCTCCACGCCGGTCTTCGACGGTGCGAACGAGATCGACATTGCCGATACGCTGAATATGGCAAACAGCTACGTAAATGATTCCTGGGAGGAGTTCACTGCAAAGTATAAGGACATCCTCGATCCGGAAGTTTACGATTATCTGGATAAAAACAAAGCACACCGCGCGCTTTGGAAAGGTGTTCCGATCTCTCCGGACGGAAAAGTTCAGCTCCGTGACGGACGTACCGGTCAGCCGTTCGACGGCCCGACCACCATCGGACACATGCATTACCTGAAACTGCATCATCTGGTAGACGATAAGATCCATGCTCGTTCTACCGGTCCATACTCCCTCGTTACACAGCAGCCGCTGGGTGGTAAAGCGCAGTTCGGCGGCCAGCGTTTCGGAGAGATGGAGGTATGGGCTCTGGAGGCATACGGAGCTGCATACACACTGCAGGAGATCCTGACAGTTAAATCGGATGATGTTGTCGGTCGAGTAAAAACCTACGAGGCGATCATCAAGGGCGAGAATATTCCGGAGCCGGGTATTCCGGAGTCCTTCAAGGTTCTGCTTAAAGAGCTGCAGGCCCTTGGACTGGATATTCGCGTGCAGAAGGATGACGGCACCGAGGTTAAGATTATGGAATCCGTTGACTACGGCAATACAAGCTTCCGTTCCGTTATGGAAGAAGCGGACCGCAGCGCAAACAGAGCGGATGATGAATCCCTGCGCGAGTACGGATTCACAAAGCAGGAGTTCAGAGACGGTGAGCTTGTCGATGCTGAGGATGAGGCAGACAGCGATGAGGACGAAGAGTTCCTCGAGAATCTGGACGAGAGCTACGATGATATCGATGAATAATGCGTGAGGGGGCGCCAGCCCCCGAGGGCATTTCCGGAAAGTTAACTGCTGTAACTGAATGGAAAGGGGTATATACATGCCGGAAACTGTAAAAAAAGAAGAGACGACTAATCAGGCGCTCAGCTTCGACGCGATCCGAATCGGACTCGCTTCTCCGGAAAAGATCAGAGAGTGGTCCCATGGTGAGGTTAAAAAACCGGAAACCATTAACTACAGAACTCTGAAACCGGAAAGAGACGGTCTGTTCTGTGAGCGTATTTTCGGACCCACCAAGGATTGGGAGTGCCATTGCGGCAAATACAAGAAAATTCGTTATAAAGGCGTTGTCTGCGACCGATGCGGCGTAGAGGTAACCAAGTCCTCCGTTCGTCGTGAACGTATGGGTCACATCGAGCTGGCAGCACCGGTATCTCATATCTGGTACTTTAAGGGAATCCCGTCCCGCATGGGACTGATCCTTGACCTCTCCCCGAGAACACTGGAGAGAGTTCTGTACTTCGCAAGCTATATCGTACTCGATCCGGGCCAGACCAACCTGATGAAGAAGCAGGTTCTGTCCGAGCGTGAGTATCAGGAAGCTTACGAGACCTACGGCAATACATTCCGTGTGGGAATGGGTGCCGAATCCATCAAAGAACTTCTTCAGGAGATCGATCTTTCGAAGGAGTATGACGAGCTTCGTGCAGAGCTGGATGCAGCTACCGGTCAGAAGCGCGCCAGAATCATCAAGAGACTCGAAGTAGTAGAGGCATTCCTGGAGTCCGGCAACCGTCCGGAGTGGATGATCATGGATGCCGTTCCGGTTATTCCGCCGGATCTTCGTCCGATGGTTCAGCTGGATGGTGGACGTTTTGCCACATCCGATCTGAACGATCTGTACCGTCGTATCATCAACAGAAACAACCGTCTGAGAAGACTGCTGGAGCTGGGTGCGCCGGAGATCATTGTACGTAACGAGAAGAGAATGCTGCAGGAAGCAGTCGACGCGCTGATCGATAACGGCCGCCGCGGCCGTCCTGTAACAGGCCCGGGAAACCGTGCCCTGAAATCTCTTTCCGATATGCTGAAAGGTAAGACCGGTCGTTTCCGTCAGAACCTTCTGGGAAAACGAGTAGACTATTCCGGACGTTCCGTAATCGTAAACGGACCGGGACTGAAGATCTACCAGTGCGGTCTGCCGAAAGAGATGGCGATTGAGCTGTTCAAGCCGTTCGTAATGAAAGAACTGACCGCCAACGGAACAGCTCATAACATCAAGAATGCCAAGAAGATGGTAGAGAAGATGGAGCCTGTTGTATGGGATGTTCTTGAGGATGTTATCAAGGAGCATCCGGTAATGCTGAACCGTGCTCCTACACTGCATCGTCTGGGAATCCAGGCATTCGAGCCGATCCTCGTAGAAGGTAAGGCGATCAAGCTTCACCCGCTCGTATGTACCGCGTTCAACGCCGACTTCGACGGTGACCAGATGGCCGTACATCTTCCGCTGTCTGTAGAAGCACAGGCAGAGTGCCGCTTCATGCTGCTCTCTCCGAACAACCTGCTGAAACCGTCTGATGGCGGTCCGGTAGCCGTTCCGTCTCAGGATATGGTACTCGGTATCTATTACCTGACACAGCTCAGACCGGGAAGCATCGGTGAGAACACTTTCTACAAGAATCTCAACGAGGCACTTCTTGCCTATGAGAACGGCTGCATCAAGCTGCAGTCTCAGATCAAAGTCCGTCGTGAGGGCTTTGACGCGGAAGGCAATGCGATCTCTCAGATCATCACCACGACCCTCGGACGTCTCATGTTCAATGAGATCATCCCGCAGGACCTCGGCTATGTTGACCGTACGATCCCGGGCAACGAGCTGAAACCGGAAGTTGACTTCCTGGTTAAGAAGGGTGACCTGAAGAAGATCCTCACAAAAGTAATTGACGTTCACGGCGCAACCATGACCGCGGAAGTTCTTGATAACGTTAAGAGCATGGGATACCACTACTCCACTCTTGCCAGCATGACCGTATCCATTTCGGATATGACCATCCCGGCAAGTAAGGCGGAACTGATTGCCGAAGCAGAAGCGAAGGTAGATGCGGTAAACCGTAACTTCAAGCGTGGTCTGTCTACCGAGCAGGGACGTTACAAAGATGTCATCGAAGTTTGGAAAAACGTCGATGCAAAGCTTACCAAGGACCTTCTGAACGGCCTTGATAAGTACAACAACATCTTCATGATGGCTGATTCCGGAGCCCGTGGTTCCGATAAGCAGATCAAGCAGCTGGCCGGCATGCGAGGACTGATGGCCGATACGACCGGTCACACCATTGAGCTGCCGATCAAATCGAACTTCCGAGAAGGACTGGATGTACTGGAGTACTTCATGTCCGCGCACGGCGCTCGTAAAGGTCTGTCCGATACCGCGCTGCGTACCGCCGATTCCGGTTACCTGACACGTCGAATGGTAGACGTATCACAGGAGCTTACCATCCGTGAGACAGATTGTTCGATCGGCAGAGATAAGATCCCGGGAATGTACGTATACGCATTCATTGACGGACAGGAAAGACTCGACTGCACCGATCCGGGAAAACTTACCGATACCATCACCCGTGAGGCGGTCAAGGACAAAGACGGTAATGTTATCATCCGCGCTGACCAGAAAATCACGGAAGAGATCGCAGAGAGAATCGTTGCCGATGCTGTCGATGCGAACGGCAACAAGCTCACAAAGATCAAAGTCGGTAAAGAAGAAATCGAAAACCTCGAGTCCCGTATTACAGGACGTGTTTCCTGCTACGAGATCAGAGATAAAGAGGGCAATGTCCTCGTTAAGGCAAACCAGATGATCACACCGAGACGTGCTGCGAAGATCGTAAGCAGAGGTGTTGATGAAAATGGTGAGCCGATCTCCAGAGTAAAGATCCGTACGATTCTTACCTGCCGTTCTCATCTGGGTATCTGCTCCAAGTGCTATGGCGCAAACATGGCTACCGGAGAAGTTGTTCAGGTAGGTGAGGCAGTCGGAATCATCGCCGCACAGTCCATCGGTGAGCCGGGTACACAGCTTACCATGAGAACATTCCATACCGGTGGTGTAGCCGGCGGAGATATCACTCAGGGTCTTCCTCGAGTAGAGGAGCTGTTCGAGGCTCGTAAGCCGAAGGGTCTTGCGATCGTAACAGAGATCAAGGGTATTGCGGCACTCAAGGATACCAAGAAAAAACGTGAGATCATCGTTACCAATCAGGAAGACGGAACCTCCAAGACATACCTTATCCCGTACGGATCCGAGATCATCGTTGACGACGGACAGGTTGTCGAAAAGGGTGAACCGCTGATCAAGGGTTCTCTGAACCCGGCCGAGGTACTCGAGCTCAGAGGCGTAGAAGCCGTTCAGGACTACATGCTTTCGGAAGTACAGCGTGTATACCGCCTTCAGGGTGTAGATATCTGTGATAAACATATCGAGGTCATTGTTCGTCAGATGCTGAAGAAGATCCGCATCGAGGAGGGTGGAGATACCAGATTCCTTCCGGGAAGAATGGTAGACTACCTCGACTTCGAAGATGAGAATGAAGCGGCGATCGCGGAAGGCAAAGAGCCGGCCACAGGAGTTCGTCTCCTTCTCGGAATTACCAAAGCATCTCTGGCTACAGACTCCTTCCTGTCCGCAGCATCCTTCCAGGAGACAACTCGTGTTCTGACCGATGCGGCGATCAAGGGTAAAGTCGATCATCTGATCGGTATGAAGGAGAACGTAATCATCGGTAAACTGATCCCGGCAGGTTCCGGTATGAAGTATTACAGCGATCTGAAGCTGGATACCGACGGATCTGTTCCGGAGGAGAAGGTTAATCCGGAAATGTTCGGCAGACCGGCAGCACGTCCGGTTGCAGAAGAGACCGCACCGGAGACAGAAGCGGAGGCAGAGGAAGAAGCTGAAGCTGACGTTGACGTAGAAGATGAAGAGGTACTCGTATCCGAAGAAGATTCTGACGGAGAGACAACCGAAGAATAAAGAATGACAAGCTGCTCACAGGAATGTGAGCAGCGGAAATAAAAGAAGTCCGGAAGCGGCACAGTGATGTGCGCTTCCGGACTTCTTTGCTTGTGGATCCGCGGTTAGCCGATGACATCGGACATGTCATACATGCCTGCCGGTTTGCCGGCGAGGAATTTGGCTGCTTCGACTGCGCCTTTGCCGAAGATAGAGCGGCTGTAGGCGGTGTGCTTCAGCTCGATGACTTCATCGGGACCGGCGAAGTAGATGGAGTGATCGCCGACGATGGAGCCTGCGCGAACGGCGGAAATACCGATCTCCTTCGGGTCACGTTTCTCGTGCCGCTGGCTGCGGTCAAAGACAAAGTGGTATTCGTTGCCGAGGGCTTCGTTCATGCTCTCGCCGAGAGCCAGTGCGGTTCCGCTCGGTGCATCGATCTTGCGGTTATGATGCTGCTCGACGATCTCCATATCATATCCTGCCGGCGCGAGAAGCTTTGCCGCTTCCGCAACGAGCTTCATCAGAAGATTGATGCCGACAGACATATTGGCGGAGCGAAGGATCGCAATTTTTTCCCCGGCTTCGCGAACACGTGCGAGCTGTTCTTCGGACAGGCCGGTCGTGCAGAGAACGAGCGGGAGCTTTTTCTCAACAGCAAAGTCAAGGAGAGCGTCTACGGCCTTGTAGTGCGAGAAGTCGATGATGACATCGGCATCCACGTCGCAGGCTGCGGCGCTGGTGAAGACCGGATAAGTGCGGCCCGGATTTTCAACAACATCGATACCGGCTACGGCTTCTGTTTCCGGATCTGCGGCAATGAGATCGGTAAGTACCTGGCCCATGTGACCGTTGCATCCGCTGATAATAATTCTTGTCATGATTTCCTCCTTCTAAAATGTGCAGCTGTCAGACAGCTGCACATTTAATCGTTATGTGTGAATCGTAAAATGTGAATCGTTATGTGTGAATCGTTATGTGTGAAAAATCCTATGTGAAAAATCCTGTGTGAAAAATCCTGTGTGACCTGCGAATCGGGGCCGCAAGGCGGTCATGCAGTGACTTCGATACCGAAATCGGTGAGGGCTTTTCTCAGGCGCGGTTTGTTCTCTTCGGTCATGCCGAACAACGGTCCGCGGAGCGGTCCAACCTCTTTGCCCATCATGTTCATGGCCGTTTTTACCGGAATCGGATTGACTTCGCAGAAGAGCGCGTTGATCAGCGGGATCGCTTTCAGCTGCATCTGTGTGCAGGTCTTTGTATCGCCGTTCAGGTAGCTCATGACCATGTCGTGGGTGTATTTCGGCGCAACGTTGGAGAGAACGGAGATGACACCGAGTCCGCCGAGGGACAGGATCGGTGCAATCTGATCGTCGTTACCGGAGTAAAGCTCGATCTCATCGCCGCAGAGCGCCATCAGCTTTGCGATCTGAGAGAGGTCACCGGTTGCTTCCTTGATGCCGACGATGTTCGGCTGCGTTTTTACCAGATGAGCAACGGTTTCCGGGAGAAGATTCGTGCCGGTACGGGACGGTACATTGTACATGATGATCGGGGTGTGTACAGACTCCGCGATCATGGAGTAGTGACGGATCAGACCTGCCTGCGTCGCTTTGTTGTAGTACGGGGTAACGACGAGAAGCGCGTCTGCGCCGGCCGCTTCGGCTGCCTGGGAATACTCGATCGCGCTGGCGGTGGAGTTGGAGCCCGAGCCTGCGATGACCGGTACGCGGTGGTTGACGGTCTCTACGCAATGCTTAACGACAGCCATGTGTTCCGGCTCCGGAAGGGTCGCGGATTCGCCTGTCGTTCCGCAGATAACGATGGCATCGGTGCTGCCTGCGATCTGCTCTTCAATGATCTCATCCAGTTTGCTGTAATTGACGGTTTCGTCTTCATTCATCGGTGTGATAATAGCTACTGCTGCTCCTGTAAATACCGGCATTTTTTGTTCCTCCTGAAATTGTTTGTTTGAATTGTTTGTTGTGCTTGTGACGAATAGTAACAGTATCCGGTCAAAACGTTTTGACCTCTGGACAGCCGTTTTTGCAAAAGAAAAAAGGCTGCCGAAAAATGGCGCCTTCACAATGAATATACACGCTGCTGCGTGTATTTAGAATGTGTCGATAGCTCTCCATCTCTCGATGACAGTCATGAACTTCTTCAATTCATGCCCAAGGATACGGGTCCGGAACCGTTCCTTTCGGCGTATTCCCCTTTCCCAGATCTTCTCTTGTGACCGGCACATCCAACCTGTTACTGATGAAATACGCAACCTCTATCCAATTAATTTAGTATTATACGTGCAAAGTGTACAGATGTCAAGTTAATACTACCCAAATAAAAAAAAGTGTGTTATAATCGCAACTGTTGCGAATTAGACATATAAATAAGAACAGTGATGTGTAAACTTTGCGAGGATAGAAGATGAAGATTACAAGAGATGACATCAGAAATGTTGCGATTATTGCCCACGTAGACCATGGTAAAACGACGCTTGTCGATAAGCTGCTCCGTCAGAGCGGCGTCTTCCGTGAAAACCAGGCCGTGCAGGAGCGTGTCATGGATTCCGGCGACATCGAGCGTGAGCGCGGTATCACGATCCTTTCAAAGAACACGGCTGTACAGTATAAAGGCACCAAGATCAATATCATCGATACACCGGGACACGCGGACTTCGGCGGCGAGGTTGAGCGAGTACTGAAGATGGTAAACGGCGTTATTCTGCTGGTAGACGCTTTTGAGGGCGCAATGCCGCAGACACGTTTCGTACTGCAGAAGGCACTGGCATTGAATCTGAAGGTCGTTGTCTGCATCAACAAGATCGACCGTCCGAACGCTCGTCCGGAGGAGGTCGTTGATGAAGTTCTCGAACTTCTGATGGATCTCGGTGCGAATGATGAGCAGCTCGATGCTCCGTTCCTCTATGCATCCGCGAGAGACGGATACTGCGTAGCGGAGCTCGGCGATGAAAAGAAGGATATGACCCCTCTTTTCGAGGCGATTCTGAAATACATTCCGGCACCGGAAGGCGATCCGGACGCAGGCGTGCAGATGCTTGTCAGCACCATCGATTTCAACGAGTATGTCGGCCGTATCGGCGTCGGTAAGATCGATAACGGCGAGCTTCGTCTCAATCAGGAAGTTATGCTGATGAACCATCATGACCCGGACAAACAGGCAAAGGTCAAGATCGGCAAGATGTATGTATACGAAGGACTGAACAGAGTCGAAGTAGATCATGCGTCGGTCGGAGAGATCGTAGCGATTTCCGGCATCACACAGATCCATATTGGCGATACGCTCTGTGATCTTAACAATCCGAAGCCGATCCCGTTCCAGAAGATCTCGGATCCGACGATCTCCATGAACTTCATCGTCAATGATTCTCCGCTGGCAGGTCAGGAAGGTAAATACGTTACCTCCCGCCACATCCGTGACCGCCTGTTCCGCGAACTGAATACGGATGTCAGCCTTCGTGTAGAGGAAACAGATTCCCCCGACAGCTTTAAGGTATCGGGACGAGGCGAGCTGCACCTGTCCGTTCTGATCGAGAGTATGCGCCGTGAAGGCTATGAGTTTGCTGTCAGCAAGGCGGAAGTTATCTACAAGCAGGATGAGAGAGGCCACAAGCTGGAGCCGATCGAGCTGGCATATATCGATGTACCGGATGAGTATTCGGGTTCCATAATCCAGAGCCTTTCCGAGAGAAAAGGTGAGCTGCAGGGCATGAGCGTCGGCGATGACGGCGTAACCCGCCTGGAGTTCTCCATTCCGTCCCGTGGTCTGATTGGTTTCCGCGGAAACTTCATGACGATGACAAAGGGTACCGGTATCCTGAACACGATCTTCGACGATTACGCGCCGTATAAGGGAGAGATCAACTTCCGTAAGACCGGTGCTCTGATCGCGTTTGAGTCCGGTGAATCCGTAACCTACGGACTTTTTGCCGCGCAGGCACGCGGAACACTTTTCATCGGACCGGGTCAGCGTGTATACGCCGGCATGGTTATCGGCGAGAGCGCGAAGCCGGAGGATATCGAGCTGAACGTATGCAAGACAAAGCACCTGACCAACACCCGTTCTTCCGGTGCCGATGACGCTCTGACCCTCGTTCCGCCGAAGATTCTTTCCCTCGAGCAGGCGATCGAGTACATCGATGCCGACGAGCTCCTGGAAGTTACACCGAAGAGCCTCCGCATCAGAAAGAGAGAGCTGGATTCCCGCCTGAGAAAGAGAGCGGCGATGGCCGGCAAGTAAACAGAATATTGCGGACAACGCACAATATAAAAATAGACTACCAACGCAAAGACGCTTGCGCTGGTAGTCTATTTTGATGTGTGTTGGGGCGCGGGACGAAATGTCCTCTGGCTCCGTTTCCCTCGCTTCGCTCAGTCCAAATGTCGCTGCGAGGACAATTTCGTCCGCGTTTCGGTTGGACTGTGCAAATACAAAAAAAGCTCCTGTCAAGATGACATATCGCATCTTGACGGGAGCTTTTTGGTGCCGGAGTATTTATGGCGAGTTGTATTGAGAACTACAAACTGGTACGGGAGCGCCCTCGCAGCGACATTTGGACTGAGTGACGCAGAGCGTGAAGCGTATCGTAGTTTTCAAGGAACGAGGGAAACGGAGCCAGAGGGCCTCCCCGTACCGGCAGTTACCCACACCGAACAGATCGTCTGAGATTTGTGTGATAAGGCAGCAAGAGGCCCCGCCGAAAATCGGCGGGGCCTCTTATGTGTTATATGACGGTATGAACCGAAAGTATCAATCGTAAACGCTGGTCACTGCGTGGTGCCGGTTTTGGTGCCGGTTCAGATCTTCTCGTGGTTGCGGAATTTCTTCAGCACCTTCTGGATACGATCGGTCGGTGTCAGCAGGCTGCTGATCGACGCGTCGTGGTTCAGTGTGTCGACAACGAGCGCGATATATTTGCTCATGTCGCAGCTGATGTAGTACGGTCTGCTGAGAAGTTCCGGTCTCTGGTAAACAAGGTTGGTCGTAACGACCTTGGTGAACCAGCCCTTCTCGTATGCTTCATCGAACTTCTCCATACCGTTGGTGAACAGACCGAAGGTCGCGCACATGTAGATGTGGCGTGCCTTGCGCTCTTTGAGGAGCTTGGCAACTTCAATCATGCTCTCGCCGGAGGAAATCATATCATCGACGATGATCATGTCCTTGCCTTCTACATCGGCACCGAGGAATTCATGGGCAACGATCGGATTGCGGCCGTCAACGATGGTAGAGTAGTCTCTTCTCTTATAGAACATACCCATGTCAACGCCAAGACTGTTTGCCATGTAGATTGCGCGGCCCATGCCGCCTTCGTCCGGGCTGATGACCATCAGGTGATCGGAATCGATGACCATATCCGGCTCTGCGTGACGGAGAATATTTTTGATGAACTGGTAAGCCGGCTGGATGGTCTCGAAGCCATGCAGCGGAATCGCGTTCTGCACACGCGGGTCATGCGCGTCGAAGGTGATGATATTCTCAACGCCCATATCAACGAGCTCCTGCAGTGCCAGCGCGCAGTCGAGAGACTCACGGCCGGAACGCTTGTGCTGGCGGCTCTCATACAGGAACGGCATGATGACATTGATGCGGCGTGCCTTACCGCCGATGGCGGCGATGATGCGCTTGATATCCTGGTAATGGTCATCCGGAGACATATGATTAGTGTATCCGAACATCTTGTAGGTCAGGGAGTAGTTGCAGACATCGACGAGAATATAGATGTCATCTCCGCGGACAGATTCGTTGACGATTCCCTTCGCTTCACCGGAACCGAAACGCGGTGTGGAGCAGGGGATGATATAAGAATCACGCTCATAGCCCTTTGCACTTGTCACGGCAGAGGCTTCCTCCGGGCGGCGGTCTTTTCTCCACTCGACGAGGTAGTCATCAACCTTTTTGCCGAGCTCTGCGCAGCTCGACAGAGGGATCAGGCCGAGGCGGCCAACCGGTGCATTGTCAAAGTAACTGGATTCTGATTCAGACATATTAGTTTCCTCCTGAAAGTTTTTTCTGGACGCGGATGTCGCGGCCGGAAAGGTGGATCAGTTTGTAGGATTCATAGATGCGGGAAAATACACGGTCCGTGAAAGCATCGCGGAAGTTCGCGGGCGACAGATTCGTGGAGATCACCGTGGACTTCCGGTTCAGAAGCCGGTCGTTGATCAGCAGGAAGAGCTGCGAGATCACAAAGGAGTTCGTAAGCTCGGTTCCCAGATCGTCGATGATCAGCAGATCACAGGAAAAAACGGCGTCGTGCGCCTGTTTCATCTCTTCATCTGTGCGGAATGTGTATTTGCCTAATTTATCAAAAAGATCATAAGCGGTCATGTAGAGAACGCTCACACCCTTCTCGAGCAGATCATGGGCAATGCAGTGCGTCAGGAACGTTTTTCCCGTGCCGACATTGCCGTAGTAGCAGAGATTCTCGGGCGTACCCTTGCTGAGATTCGCCGGGAAGTTCTCGACAAATGAGCGGGAGAGCGAAAGAGCCCTCTCTGCTTCGCTTCTGGCGGAGATTCCGTCCTTGTTGACAAGCGCGGAGTCATAGTAATCCAGAGAAAAATGATCGAAGTTCTCGCGCTCCAGAACAGCGTCGAGGTTCGACTGGGAATAGAGGAGCCGGATTTCCTCGCGGCGGAAGCAGCTGCACTTTCTGCCGTCCGGTGTGTAGCCGGTATCCCGGCAGAGCGGACAGGTGTAATGCATCTCCAGATGATCCTCCGGAAAGCCCGCTCTTGCAAGCAGACTGCGGCGCTCGTCGGCGATCCGGGCCGTCTCACGCGCAAGATCGATGTCGCTTCCGTCCGGTTCATTCAGAAGGAACAGCGCCTTCTTCAGAGAGAGGGCGGTGACTTCGTCATCAAGTTCGGACAGGCGCGGCACCTTTGCGTAGGCATCGGACCGGCGGCGATCCAGCTCGCGGCGGTTATTCAGCTGCCGCTCATTATACAGACGCATGATCGCGTCATATTGTGAATTGGTCAGAGACATACATTCTCCTCCGTTATGATCGTGTCGTCGCTGCTTCAGCGCGCTTGCCGTCAGACGTATACGAAACCGTCACTGATCCGGCGCCTGCTATCAGATTGAATACGCGGTCGTCACTGCTTCAGCGCAGCGCGCTCCAGCTCGTCGAAATCATAGTCGGTACGCTGGTCGTAATTCGCGTAGTTTTTCTGACGATGCTGCGAAGAAGCCTTCGGCGGCTGATTCTTCTGCTCGTTCTTGTGCGCTTCATCCTGCGCCGCGATATCCTCGACGGTGCGGACACCGGCATTGTACCAGCGCGACAGGATTCCCTCAGCATAGGGGAAGTTGGCCTGGCCGAGCTTTTTGACCGTGCGCGCGGCGGCTACCTCGATGATGTCGAGACCGAAGCCGTAGGTCTTCATCCAGCGGTCCATGTCGGCACGCTCCTCGCTGATCGGATCACGGCCGCGGATGCCGAAGGCGTTGAAAATGTCGCGGTATACATCGCGGCGCTTCTTCACGTAGTTTTTCGCCTTGCGTGCGGTCGTCATGCCTTCCTCGCTCCATGAGAGGCCGACCTTTTCGATATAGTTCATATCCTTCTTGCCCTTGCCGATGCAATACTCGACAAGGTAGTCGATCAGATCGATCGGGAAATTCAATTCATCGTAGAAATACAGGAGACGGCGCATCTCCCCCGACTGCAGCGGACGGCCGAAGTACGCGGATGTCGCGAAGAGCAGCTCCTTGACATCGTCGTTTGACTTCAGTTCTCTGGCGCGGCTGCTCGAGATCTGGAGAATCGGCTTCGGCTTCTCCTCTTTGTTCTCGAGGATCGTCGGATCCTGCTGGGTCGCGTTCAGATTCTGGGACACAGGCAGAAGCGTAATGCCGTCGATCTCATCGTTTTTCTCCGTGATCTGCAGAAGACCGACCTCCTGCCAGTACTTCAGGGCACGAATGATATCCTTCTCCGGACAGGAAAAAACGTCTGCCATTGCCGACAGGGACGGATTGGTCTCCGGCGCGTGTGCCGTGCGAAGCAGATACAGATAGACTTTCACAAATTCCCCATGCGCGTGGGGCATATAGTAGTCGACAAAATCGTCCGGCAGGAGCGTAGTGCCCGCCAGACGGTTGTCCGTAATATTCAGAACACTCATTTTTTCAGAAGATCCTCACCAACCTGGACGATGTTGCCGGCACCCATCGTGATCACCAGATCACCCGGCTGCGCGTTTGCGCGTACGAAGTCCTCGATCTCGTCAAAGGACGGGAAATAGTGACATTCGGTACCGAACTTCTGAATCTCCGTCTGCAGGTCGCGGGAGGAGATGCCGTAGATATCGAGCTCACGAGCTGCATAGATATCCGCGAGAACGACCTTGTCGGCCAGAGAGAGAGCTTCCGCGAACTGCGGCAGAAGCGCTTTGGTGCGGGTATAGGTATGCGGCTGGAAGATGGTCCAGATGTTGTTGTGCGGTACACGGGCAGCCGTGCGGAGCGTTGCCTTGATCTCGGTCGGATGATGCGCGTAGTCATCAACGATCTTCACACCGTTCATCTCGCCCTTTTCCTGGAAACGGCGGTTGGTACCGTGGAAGCTGTCAAAGCCCGCCTGAATCGTTTCGGCGTCGATGCCCAGAAGCCGTGCCAGAGCGATGACTGCCAGAGCGTTGGATACATTGTGGGAACCCGGAACCTGCAGAGAGAAGGTACCGATCGGCTCGTTCTTGTACAGAGCGCGGAAGGTCGCGTTGCCCTGCTTGTCGAAGGTGACAAGGTCGGCGGTATAATCGCCCTTGGCTGTCTCTGTAGAGTAGGTAATAACACAGGATTTCAGATCGTGACTGATCATTTTGTAAGCCGGATCGTCGGCATTGATGATCAGAGTTCCGTCCTCCGGCAGAAGCTCCGCGAATTTGCGGAAGGAATGACGGATGTCATCGAGATCCTTGAAGAAATCCAGATGATCGGCATCGATATCCAGAATGATGCTGATCTTCGGGAAGAAACTCAGGAAACTGTTCGTGTATTCGCACGCCTCCATAAGGAAGGTCTCGGATCCGCCGATGTGATAGTTTCCGCCGATCAGAGGCAGAATACCGCCGACGGAAATGGTCGGATTGAGGTCGGCTGCCATCATGACATGGGCGGCCATCGAGGTGGTCGTTGTTTTGCCGTGCGTTCCGGATACACAGATCGGGATCTTGTAATTCTTCATCAGCTGGCCCAGAAGCTGCGCGCGGGACAGAAGCGGGATCTTCTTCTCTACGGCAGCGGCATATTCTGGATTCTCCGGATGAATGGCCGCGGTGTAAACAACGCAGTCGATGCCGTCGGTAATGTTCTCTGCCTGCTGCTTGTAGACGATCTTCGCGCCGGCCTTTTCCAGGCGGTCGGTCAGAGCCGTCTCGTGGGAGTCGGAACCGGTTACGGTGAAGCCTTCCTGCAGCAGGATGGCTGCCAGACCGCTCATGCTGACGCCGCCGATGCCGATAAAGTGAATGTGCGAGGGCTGATCAAAGTGAACTGTATACATGATGGAATCATCTCCTTAATAAAATGACAAAAATAGAATGACAAAAATAGAATGACAAAAAAATGCCACGGTTATAGCCTTTCAATTATACCCTCTGGCGGCAATAAATTCAAGGCGGCACGACCGAATCCCGCATAGTCTCCCTCCAAATTGGGCGGTTTTCGTGCACTTCCCGCGTGACGAAGAACGCCGGCAGATCGACGGAAAGTACGGCGCAGACGGGGAGCTACGTTTTTCTTTAGGCAATAGTGATAAAAACCGGTCAAATTCAGCGAAATAACTATCAAAAATGTTCACAATCCACGCGCGGTATGCTATAATTTTGCTATCATTTAAATGACAAGGGGTGATTGTATGATTAGAAAAGAAATGATCGCCATGTTACTTGCCGGCGGACAGGGAAGCCGCCTCGGTGTACTCACATCGAAAGTTGCCAAACCGGCCGTCGAATTTGGCGGAAAGTATCGTATTATCGATTTTCCATTAAGTAACTGTATCAACTCGGGTGTCGACACGGTCGGCGTACTGACACAGTACCAGCCGCTCCGCCTGAACAATCACATCGGGATCGGAATTCCTTGGGATCTCGACCGCAACAACGGCGGCGTGACCGTTCTTCCTCCGTACGAGAAGAGTTCCAGCAGCGACTGGTACAGCGGAACGGCAAACGCGATCCTGCAGAATCTGGCATACATGGAACATTACAATCCGGAGTATGTGCTGATCCTTTCCGGTGACCATATCTACAAGATGGATTATGAGGTCATGCTCGACTATCATAAAGCCAACAAAGCAGATGTCACCATTGCCTGCATGAAGGTTCCGACCGAAGAGGCAAGCCGCTTCGGCATCATGATCGCCGACAACAAGGGACGCATCAATGATTTCGAGGAGAAACCGGCGAAGCCGCGCAGCAACCTTGCATCGATGGGCATCTACATCTTTACCTGGAAGACGCTGCGGGAATCCCTGATCGCTCTGAAGGATCAGGAAAATCTGGACTTCGGAAAACACGTTCTTCCGTACTGCAAGGACAACGATAAGCGGCTCTTCGCATACGAATTCAACGGCTACTGGAAGGATGTCGGCACACTCGGCTCCTACTGGGAAGCAAATATGGAGCTGATCGATATCATTCCGGAATTCAATCTCTACGAGGAATTCTGGAAGATCTACACCAAGGGCGAGGTGATCCGTCCGCAGTACATCGCAGGCGGTGCGGTCGTTGACCGGTGCATCGTCGGTGAAGGCGCGGAGATCTGCGGCGAGGTGCACAACAGTGTCATCGGCGCCGGTGTTAAGATCGAGGCGGGTGCATGCGTGAAGAACTCGATCATCATGCGTCACACAACGGTCGAGCAGGGGGCTGACATAGAAAAAGCCATCATTGCCGAGAATGTCCGGGTCGGCAAAAACGTCCGGATCGGCGTCGGTGAAGAGGCTCCGAATGAATTGAATGCCAGCATTTACGCATGGGGACTTACCACGATCGGCGAGGATACCGTCATTCCGGAAGGAATTGAGATCGGTAAGAACACCGTTATTTCCGGCGTTACGGTACCGGAGGACTACACTGACGGCAGGCTGCCAAGCGGCGGCGCTCTGATCAAGAAGGACGGTGAACTTATATGAGAGCATTAGGTATTATTCTTGCAGGCGGAAACAACAACAGGATGCGTGAACTGTCCAATAAGCGGGCGATCGCAGCGATGCCGGTGGCGGGAAGCTACCGGAGCATCGACTTCGCGCTCAGCAGCATGACCAATTCGCATGTGCAGAAGGTCGCGGTTCTGACACAGTACAATGCGCGTTCCCTGAACGAGCATCTGATGTCCTCCAAGTGGTGGGATTTCGGACGCAAACAGGGTGGTCTGTACGTTTTTACACCAACCGTTACCTCCACCAATAACTGGTGGTACAGAGGCACCGCAGATGCCATTTACCAGAATCTGAAATGGCTCAAAGAAAGCCATGAACCCTATGTAATCATTGCGTCGGGCGACGGTGTCTACAAGCTTGACTTCAATCGGGTTTTGGAATATCATATCGCTAAAAGAGCAGATATTACAATTGTTTGTACAGAGTGCCATGATGACGATCCGAGCCGGTTCGGTGTGTTGAAAATGAACGAGGACTACAGGATCGAAGAGTTCGAAGAGAAGCCGATGGTTTCCGATTCGAGCCTCATCTCCACCGGTATCTATGTCATCCGCCGCCGTCAGCTCATCGAGATGCTTGAGCGCTGCGCGCAGGAAGACAGATACGACCTTGTAAAGGATATCTTCATCAGATACAAGAATCTGAAGAGGATCTACGGCTACAAGATCAACAGCTACTGGAGCAACATCGCGACGGTAGAATCTTATTACAGAACCAATATGGATTTCCTGAAACCGGAAGTACGCAGCTACTTCTTCGATCAGTATCCGGAGATCTATTCGAAGATCGATGATCTTCCGCCGGCAAAGTTCAATCCGGGAAACAAAGTAATTAACAGCCTCATTTCCAGCGGCTGCATTATCAACGGACAGGTAGAGAATTCGGTTCTCTTCAAGGACGTTTATGTCGGTAACAACTGTGTGATCAAGAATTCGATCATACTGAACAATGTGTATCTGGGCGATAACACACATATTGAAAATTGTATTGTCGAGAGCCGTGACACCATCCGCGCTAACTCCTATTACTGCGGCGAAGACAGAATTAAGATCGTGGTCGAGAAAAACGAACGGTACGCGATCTGATCAGCCTGCGTCATGCGGGAGAGTAGAGAGGAGCAAGAAGTAACAAATGCAGATCACAGATGTCAGAGTTCGCAAGGTAGCAAAAGAAGGAAAGATGAAGGCTGTTGTCTCCATCACACTGGATGACGAGTTCGTTGTACACGATATCAAAGTCATCGAGGGTGAGAAGGGCTTGTTTATCGCAATGCCCAGCAGGAAAGCAACAGACGGCGAATACAGAGATATCGCTCATCCTATCAACTCGGAAACGCGTGACAGAATCCAGAAGATCATCCTTGACAAATTCGAAGAAGTAATGCAGGAAGAAGCCGAAGTTACCGAAGAGTAAAACGGTAGTTGTACCTGAAAAAAGAATCATGTAAAATGAATCCGTCCGGAGCACTCCGGACGGATTCTTTGCGTGTACTTTGAGTAAGTGACGGCGTGCTTGCATGCCGGCATTTAGCGACAGCGCGACAGCCTGCAGACAGTTTTCTGTCTGCAGGCTGCCACCGCTCGTTTATCCGGGAAAACATATTAGGGAGACTATCATGAATCTGCCACAGGAATTTACGGATCGAATGAAAAAAATGCTCGGTGAGGAGTACCCGGCGTTTCTGGCGAACTATGATAAGCCGAGACTCCGCGGCCTGCGCGTCAATACGACGAAGATCACACCGGAGGAGTTTGAGGCGAACGCGCCTTTCCCGGTGAAACGCATTCCGTGGGTACCGAACGGCTTCTTCTATGATAATGATACCTACCCGGCGCAGCACCCGTGGTACGCGGCCGGCGTCTATTATCTGCAGGAGCCGAGCGCAATGACACCGGCAAGCCGCCTTCCGATCGAGGCGGGAATGCGCGTTCTGGACATGTGCGCCGCGCCGGGAGGCAAGGCAACGGAGCTGGCAGCCAGACTTCACGGAACCGGCGTCCTCGTTGCCAATGATATCAGCAACAGCCGCGCGAAGGCGCTTCTTCGCAATCTGGAACTCTTCGGAACGCCGAATGCCTATGTGACCAATGAGATCCCCAACCGCCTGAGTCAGGCATTTCCGGCCTACTTCGACCGCATCCTCGTCGATGCACCCTGTTCCGGCGAGGGCATGTTCCGCAAAGACGAGGATGTCATCGGAACATGGTCACCTGAGCGAGTGGAATACTTCGCGGCACAGCAGCGAAACATTCTGGAGAACGCGCACGCCATGCTGAAGGCAGATGGATACCTTCTGTACTCCACCTGCACCTTCTCGCCCGATGAGGATGAGCAGATGATGGCCTGGTTCACGACCGCCTTTCCGGATATGGAACTTTGTGAAATAGAGCCGTACGAGGGCTTCTCAGAAGGCCGACCCGACTGGGCGAACAACGATCCCGAACTCGCGAAATGCGTCCGCATCTGGCCGCACAAGATGGACGGAGAGGGACACTTCCTTGCGCTCCTGCACAAGAAGGCGGAGGGGGCCGCGGAGATCGGCGCATCGCGGATAGGTGTACCGGAAGATGGCGCTGCCGCGGATAGTGCAGATAGTACATTGACGAATAGTGTGTTGACGGCTAGCACGTTGACAGCTAGTACGTTGACGGATAGGGCGTTGACGAATAGTACGTTGACGGATAGCACCTTCGAGGAATCCGGGCGCCGTAAGAATAAAAAGGCAAAAGGGAAAAACAGAGACGGCCGTTTTTCCGGTCGTGACGGACGTGATCGCCGCAGCAGCGGAACCGGCCGCGGCGGGGATCCGAACGGTATGGACCGCGAACATAAGGAACTGCTGGAGCAGTTTTTCGCAGGAAGCGCGCCTTCCTTTGGAGAAGAAAGAGGATTTGAGGGGATCGAATGCAGGTCGGATCACGCCTATCTCGTGCCGGACCTTCCGGCTTCGATCCGCGGCCTGACCTTCCTTCGGAACGGATTGTATGTGGGAGACTGGAAGAAGAAACGCTTCGAACCGTCGCAGCCGCTTGCACTCGCCCTTCGAGCGGAAGACTTTGGGAATGCATGGAAGATCGACCCTTCCGATGAGCGGATGAGCCGGTATCTTCGCGGCGAGACCATCGAACTGACAGATGCGGACAGCGTGCAAGCAGGCTGGTGCCTCGTCTGCGCCGGTAACTATCCGGTTGGCTGGGGCAAATGTACCGGCGGCATTGTGAAAAATAAATACGCCGTATCCTGGAGAAAGAATAACTAATGAAAAAATAAACTCGAAAAAATCGAGAAAAGCTGTTGACAATCCTCGCAGTTTCTAATATACTAACACTTGCTGATGCGAAAAACACAGCAATCGAGGTTTGGCTCAGTTTGGTAGAGCGCTACGTTCGGGACGTAGAGGCCGCTGGTTCGAATCCAGTAACCTCGACACGAAAAGGAAGGATCATCCGAAAGGATGGTCCTTTTTTCGTATATTCGTAAAAAATGCCTCTGTGCAAATAAAGAATAACATTATGTTTTTGTAACCTCAATCCCGCCCGAACTTTATTCTTTTCTATAAGTCGATCAAGCCGATAAAAACGGTGCTTTCTCACTTGGTTTCGCCGGATAGAAACATGACTGAAAACGACTTCGGATGGTTGCAATATCAGGAAAAATTTATTAAAATTATAGCAATAATAATGATGTGATGAATCATTTGAGGCGCAACTTATTGAAGACATTTGGCAAATAAATGGGGGATCGGACATTCATGGACAATAATCTTCGGAAAGAGCTGGTGCTGGCAACCGGCTTCACGTATGACAAGAACGCTAACCTTCTGTGGGGCATCCGCAGCGGATATCTCTTTCTGGTGGGGATGGACAATACAGGGAATCTGCAGATCCGTTTTTCCGTGACAAGAGGGGAAAACGGCGTTTCGATGGCGGACTTCGCCAATATGGGAGCGCAGATCTTCGGGAACGGAACCGTAGTCGCCTTAACGTGGGCGATCCCGGCAGGCAATCCGGCCGGCCAGACGGCGGCATTCGCAGAGAGTCAGCTGCAGGGACTGCCGGGTTATCTGAATGGGAAGGGCTACAGAAACTGCTGTCAGCACTGCGGAAGTGTTGGCTCAACGATCTTCCATATGAACGGACGCGAGCCGGAAATGGTCTGCCTGACCTGCGCGGCAGGGGGACTCGGCCTGAAACTCGAGCAACGGTCGGCCGGAGTGACCCCGCAAAACGGCCCGACAGCTCCGCAAACAGGCGGCCCGGCAGATGCGAATCCGCAATTCGGTGGCCGGAGAACTGCGGATCCGCGGTTTGGCGGTCCAACAACAGCGAATCCGTTCGAGACGCAGAGCCGCTTTGGAAATAATGCGGGCGGCGTAAACCACATGGCACCGACACCGTACAAGGCACCGAAGGAAAACGTGCTTTTCGGAATCCTCGGGGCGTTGATCGGCGGCGCGATCGGGTTCGGTCTGATGCTCGCACTTGACTGCATCGGCTATTGGCCATTCCCGGGAGCAATCATCATGGGTATCGCAAGCACTTTTCTGTATTTGAAATTCGCCGGGCACATTTCCTGGAAAGGTGTGATCGTCGTTGTGGCGGTCTGCGTATTCTGCGCTTATGCCGTGGAGCGTGTTTCCTGGGCAATCGAACTGATAAAGCAGCTCAAAGAAATCGGCGAAGAGGCTACTTTCGGAGAAGCCTTCCGCTATATTCCGTATATGGTCGAAGATGAGCTCGTCGATGCGGGCAGCTACTACGCGAACTACATTGTCAACATGGCGCTCGCCGGTGCTAGCGGTCTGGTTTCGGCAATTTGCGCGACCCGGAATCGAGGATAAAACTTTGATACGATCTCGATGTGACCTCAATATGACCTCAATATGACCTCAATATGACCTCGACACGACGAGGTATTAGGTAAATATGTGAAAAAGGAGAATATACCATGGACTTTTCGGCATACCCGCAGCTTGCGAACAGAATGAAACAGATCCGGGCAAAACTCGGTGATAAGGAGCCGCTCCTCAACAAGAAGGAGTGGAGAAGCGCGCAGCAGAGCTGGCAGGCATTCACACCGGAACAGCTGCAGACCATCGAGTACGAGAGCGGATTCATGCCGCCGCTCGGCATTGACGGATTTAAATACGCATTCAACAGCTATCTGACCAGCGAGGCACTGATCGCGGCGTCTCCGTTTTTCCGCGCGATCCCGCTTCGCGATATCCTGTGGATCTATCAGGAAACCACGAAAAACTCCGTCAACCTGGTGCCGACATCAAAGGAGATCGGTCTGATGGTCGTTACCAGAACCGGTGACAGATACAAGCTGTTTTCCACCACGCTTGCGCCGTGGAGCAAGAAGAACCCGTGTGAAGCAGCACTGGAGTTCCTGCAGCAGAACCTTCTGCCGAGACGCCCGGGCATCATCCTCGGCTATAATGACAAGGTGGCGCAGCTGGCACAGACCAATCCGGCAGCACTCGCGCAGTGCGTGGACGAGCACAGCGTGCAGCAATAACGTGCCTTACGCGGACGAATACGCGCGAGTTATTAAAACGTAAATCCATAAATTTGCATAAAGCCTCTGCTTTGACAGATCGCCCGGTGACCGGGACTGTGTCAGAGCGGAGGCTTTTATGCGCGCGGAATAAAGTCGGACGTCGATTTTTTTTTCGCAATCTGCTATAATATTCTGAGAATTTTTGTGAAAAACTCCGTTTTCGGAGGTTGGGGGAAAGTAATGAGCAGTACAGAACATGGAAACACCGGGAATGGCGCGGAACGCTCGAAGAAAACGCAGCTCGTTTACCGCTGGGTTTTCTACGGCATCGGCCTGATGGTCCTGGCGATGGGACTGATTCTGAACACGAAGTCATCATTCGGTGTCTCGCCGATCATATCCGTTGCCTATGCGCCGTCCGAGATCTGGCATCTGAATTTCGGAGACGCGTCGCTTGTCATGTATGTGATCGTGGCAGGCATTGAATACCTGCTGAAATGGGAGAAGTTCCGTCCGGTCGATCTGCTGTAGATCCCGCTTTCCATCGTATTTACGCGATTCTTCAACCTCTTCGGTGCGATGCTTCCGAATCCGGAGGATCTCGGCGGGCGGATACTCTGCCTCGTACTGGGAATCGTTTTTACCGGAATCGGCGCAGCGCTCTCGATGAA
>JAXJTA010000040.1:0-3186 GCA_036309825.1 Eubacterium sp.
AACCGCAACTTTGTAGGCCGTATGGGCCATGTAAAATCCGAAGTATACCTTGCCAGCCCGGCAGTAGCCGCAGCAAGTGCGGTCACCGGTAAGATCAGTTCACCGGCGGAACTCGGAATGTAAGGAGGAGAGAAGATGCAGGCAAAAGGAACAGTATTTAAATACGGCGATAATGTAGATACCGACGTAATTATCCCGGCAAGATATCTGAATTCCTCCGATCCGGCAGAGCTTGCGCAGCACTGCATGGAGGATATCGATAAGGATTTTGTGAAAAACGTAGCCACCGGTGATATCATCGTGGCCAACAAGAATTTTGGCTGCGGATCATCCCGTGAACACGCACCGATCGCCATCAAGGCTGCCGGCGTAAGCTGCGTCATTGCGGAGACCTTCGCGCGTATTTTCTATCGCAACGCGATCAATATCGGCCTTCCGATCATTGAGTGTCCGGAAGCCGCAAAGGCGATCTCTGCAGGGGATACGGTTGAAGTCGATTTTGATTCCGGTATGATCACCGATGTGACCACCGGAGAGAAATACCAGGGACAGGCATTCCCGGAGTTCATGCAGAAACTCATCAATGCAGGCGGACTGGTAAATTACATCAATACAGAAGCATAAACAAAAATAATAAGCATAAAAAAGAAAACCTGCCGGGGAGATCCTCGGCAGGTTTTTCTATAGATCGGGGCAACAAGATTCGAACTTGCGGCCTCACGGCCCCCAGCCGTGCGCTCTAGCCAAACTGAGCCATGCCCCGCAACAAGTAGAATTATACAATGTTGTGAAATATTTGTAAAGATGCGAACTTTTTTTATATTGATTTCACCGCTTTATTGTGGTAAAATGGCGCAGTACAAGCGTATAAATAATTTCTAAATGAGAGGGAATTACTATGACAAATGCACAGGTTGGCATTCTGGTCGTTATGATCGTATACCTGCTCGGTATGTTGCTCATCGGCTTTGCCGTATCAAAGAAAAACGAAACCGTTTCTGACTTCTACCTTGGCGGAAGAAAGCTCGGACCGCTCGTAACCGCAATGAGTGCGGAAGCGTCCGATATGAGCAGTTATCTGCTGATGGGACTTCCGGGTCTTGCGTATCTGACGGGTCTTGCCGATGTCGGCTGGACAGCGATCGGTCTTGCAATCGGCACCTATCTTAACTGGCTTCTTGTAGCCAGGAGAATTCGCCGCTATACAGCAAAGACGAATTCCATTACGATTCCGGACTTCTTCTCCGATCGCTACGGTGATAAACGGAGGATCCTGATGATGATCGCGGCATTCGAGATCATTATTTTCTTCATTCCGTATACCGGCTCCGGTTTCGCTGCCTGCGGAAAACTTTTCTCCAGTCTGTTCGGCACAGATTACCATATCGCGATGATCATCAGTGCGATCGTTATCGTTGCTTATACCATGACCGGCGGTTTCCTGGCTGCCAGCCTGACCGACTTTATTCAGAGCATCGTCATGACGATTGCCCTTATCATCGTTCTCTGTTTTGGAATTTCCAAAGCGGGCGGTGTGGATGCAGTCGTTAATAATGCGACGTCCCTGGCGGGTTATCTGTCCTTCAGCCAGACACATGATCCGGCGACCGGCCTTGCTGCAGCATACGGACCGATCACCGTCATTTCGACCCTTGCATGGGGGCTTGGCTATTTCGGTATGCCGCATATTCTGCTTCGTTTCATGGCGATCGAGGATGATTCCAAGCTGAAGATCTCAAGGAGAGTTGCTTCCGTATGGGTCGTTATCTCCATGGGAATTGCCGTATGCATCGGAATTGTCGGTCTGGCAATGAGTGCAAACGGATCCATCGAAACACTCGACGGTTCGGCTTCCGAGACGATCATTGTCAAATTGTCCGCTCTTTTAAGTACACACGGTTGGATCGCTGCTGTTTTTGCCGGCCTGATTCTTTCCGGAATTCTGGCGGCTACAATGTCTACTTCGGATTCTCAGCTCCTTGCTGCGTCGTCTTCGGTATCCGAAAATATTGTGCATGAGTTTTTCCATCTGGAAATGGAAGAAAAGAAGTCGATCGGACTTGCCCGGATCAGCCTTCTCATCATTGCCGTGATCGGTGTGGCGATCGCATGGAATCCGGACAGCTCTGTTTTCAGTATCGTTTCGTTCGCATGGGCGGGCTTCGGTGCATCCTTCGGGCCGCAGGTCCTCCTTGCCCTGTTCTGGAGACGTTCCAACAAATGGGGATGCCTGGCGGGAATGCTCGGCGGCGCAGTAGTGATCTTCGTCTGGAAATTCGCCGTTCGTCCTATGGGCGGCGCCTGGAATATTTATGAGCTGCTTCCGGCATTCATCGTTGCCCTTGCGCTCAATGTGCTCGTAAGCCTTCTGACCAAGGCTCCGGAGAAGGAGATCACAGAGACCTTCGATTCGATCGGTAAATAATTACAGGCAGGTTCATGTCTGACGTTCGGTGAAAGTTTCTGAAACGGTTGACATTTCCCGGTATGAATGGTATGGTTTATTAAGTTAAATGCGAGGACGAGGAATAGTAAGTTTACCTTCTGATTCAGAGAACTGCCGGTTGGTGCGAGGCAGATGAGGAAGAAAACCGAACTGACCTCCGAGCGGCTGCCCGAATTTCCATAGAATAGTAGGCGCAGACGGATGCCCACCGTTAGAGGGGAAAGGATATTACATCGCAGGATCGTATCCGTTGAGAGCACGGTAAGCCGTGAATAAGAGTGGTACCGCGTAGGATTGTTACAACCTTACGTCTCTTGCTTTGATGCAGGAGATGTAAGGTTTTTTTAGACTGATGCATCTGCCTGCCGACATGATAACAAGGAGGAAAAGGATCATGATGAATTATAAGAAGTACAAAAAACAGTATTATCTGCCGCCGGTTCCGTGCAATGACTGGGTCAGCAAGGATTCTATCGACAAGGCTCCGGTATGGTGCAGTGTCGATCTGCGTGACGGAAACCAGGCGCTTGTTATTCCGATGGATCTGGATACCAAGATCGAATTTTTCAAGATGCTTGTAAAAGTAGGCTTTAAGGAGATCGAAGTCGGCTTCCCGGCAGCATCAGAAACCGAATTTGTTTTTCTCCGTCGTCTGATCGAAGAGGATCTTATCCCGGATGATGTCACCGTGCAGGTACTGACACAGGCCCGCGAGCATATTATCCGCCGGACATTTGAAG
>JAXJTA010000041.1:0-7255 GCA_036309825.1 Eubacterium sp.
CCAGAGGTCTTGCGGGAGACGAGTCTTCCGAGCTCAGGGAAATGGCTGCGCACGGGATGCCTGCTGTCAGTGAAGATGGCCGATCCGTGATGAATGCAGCTCTGATGAGCAAGGTGCTGAAGGAGTGCGCGGATCTGAATATTCCGTTCCTGGATCACTGCGAAGACATTTCTCTCGTCCGGGGCGGCTGCGTCAATGCCGACGCGAATTCCGAGAAAGAGGGACTTCCGGGGATCACCAATACCGTGGAGGATGTCATCGTGGCGCGCGATATCCTGCTCGCGCATGAAGCGGGCGCGCATCTGCATCTGTGCCACTGCTCGACTGAGGGCAGCTACGAGATGCTGAAGCTTGCGAAGGAAAAGGGCATGGATGTGTCCGGTGAGGTCTGCCCGCACCACTTCCTGCTGACGAGTGACGACAGGATCCCGGGCGATACCAATTACAAGATGAATCCGCCGCTTCGTACGGCGAAGGATAAAGAGGCACTGATCAAAGGTCTTGCGGAAGACGTTTTTGAAGTGATCAGCACCGACCACGCGCCGCACAGTGCCGCGGAGAAAAACACCACGATGCAGAAGGCGCCGTTCGGAATCGTCGGACTGGAGACCTCTGCGGCGCTTACGATCACGGGACTTGTGAAGCCGGGCTACATCACGCCGATGCAGATGGCTGCGAAGATGAGCACCAACCCGGCACGGATCCTGCATCTGACGGACCGCGGATCGCTGGCGAAGGGTAAGCGGGCCGATGTGGTCATCATCGATCCGGAAGAAGAGTACACGATCGATCCGAAGAAGTTTGTATCCAGAGGAAAAAATACCCCGTTCGGCGGTATGAAGGTAAACGGCAAGGTGAAAACAACGATCTGCGGCGGTGAGATCGTATACCAGGAAGGAAGAACACTCTTATGATTAAACAGTTGATCGAGAATATCAAACAGAAAAACGCGCCGATCGTTGTCGGACTGGATCCGATGCTTTCCTATGTACCGGAGGAGATCCGCACAAAGGCATTCATGGAATACGGCGAGACGCTCGAGGGCGCTGCCGAGGCGATCTGGGAGTTCAATAAGCGGATCGTTGACGCGACGTACGATCTGATTCCGGCGGTAAAGCCGCAGGTTGCCATGTATGAGCAGTTCGGCGTTCCGGGCATGGCCGTTTACGAGAGAACCGTAAGCTATTGCCAGAGCAAGGGACTCGTTGTCATCGGCGATATCAAGCGCGGCGACATCGGTTCCACCTCCGAAGCTTACGCAGCCGGCCATCTGGGACGCGTAAAGATCGGCAATAAGGAGTTTACCGGCTTCCATGAGGATTTTTCCACGGTCAACCCGTATCTCGGAAGTGACGGAATCAAACCGTTCCTCAAGGTATGCAAAGAGAATAACAAGGGCATCTTTATCCTTGTAAAAACCTCGAACCCGTCCAGCGGCGAGTTCCAGGATCGTCTGATCGACGGACGCCCGCTCTATGAGCATGTCGGCGAAAAGGTTGCCGATTGGGGCGAGGAACTGATGGAAGGCGATTACAGCAACGTCGGTGCTGTTGTCGGCGCTACCTATCCTGAGCAGGGCCGCGTATTGAGAGCGATCATGCCGAAGAGCTTTATCCTGGTACCGGGATACGGCGCGCAGGGCGGCAAGGGCGCCGATCTCGTGGATTTCTTCAACGAGGACGGACTTGGCGCGATCGTGAATTCCTCCAGAGGAATCATCTGCGCATATCAGAATGAAAAATACGCACAGTACGGTGCGGAGAATTTTGCGGATGCTTCCCGTAAAGCAGTGGAGGACATGACCGCAGATATTAACGGAGCGCTTGAAGCCGCAAAGTAAGCGGCTGCGGCATTCCGGGAGACTATTTATATCCGGATGAGCCGGCGGAGTTTTTTGCCAGTTATGGCAGCTTCGGCGGCCGTCCGGAATTTTTCACAGAGGAGGCCTACCTTGAAAATTAAGGAGACAGCGACCATCGTAAGCCAGAAGGAGATCAGTGAGGGCATCTTCGATCTTGTTCTGGAGACACCGTCCATCGCCGGCGAGGCGAAGGCGGGGCAGTTTGTAGACCTGTACAGCAATGATAAATCGCGCCTGCTTCCGCGGCCGATCAGCCTCTGCGGTATCGACGCGGAGAAAAAGCAGCTTCGCCTCGTATACCGTGCGGGCGGCAAGGGAACCGTCGAATTCTCCGGCATGAAGCAGGGAGAAACGATCGATATCCTGGGACCGCTCGGCAACGGTTTTCCGCTTGAGGAGGCTGCGGGCAAAAACGTATATCTCATCGGAGGAGGAATCGGTGTGCCGCCGATGCTGGAGACAGCAGCGCAGCTTTTTGATGCCGCGGCACTGACCGCGCAGCCTTCCGCCGATGAAGAAGCGGCGGTAAGCACCGCGCCGACGAAGATCGTCAGCGTACTCGGCTATCGTTCCGACTGTTTCCTGAAAACGGAATTTGACAGGTACGGCGAGACACTGGTAGCCACAGAGGACGGAAGCAGCGGCGCGAAGGGGACTGTCCTCGACGCGATCGCAGAGGACGGCAGAACACCGGAGGTGATCTTTGCCTGCGGACCGAAGCCGATGCTTCGCGCACTCAAGGCGTATGCCGTTGAGAAAAACATCCCCTGCTACGTTTCCATGGAAGAGCGGATGGCCTGCGGTATCGGCGCGTGTCTCGCCTGCGTCTGTCAGTCGACGGAGGTGGACGGCCATTCTCATGTACACAATAAACGCGTCTGCAAGGACGGTCCGGTATTTGAATGCAGGGAGATTGAATTATGACAGATTTAAGTGTAAAGATCGCCGGTGTGGAATTTAAGAATCCTGTAATGACAGCTTCCGGCACCTTCGGCTCCGGCGCAGAATACAGTGAATTTGTAGATCTGAACCGCCTCGGTGCCGTAGTGACAAAAGGCGTTGCCAACGTTCCGTGGCCGGGCAATCCGGTGCCGCGTGTAGCGGAAGTTTATGGCGGTATGTTGAACGCCATCGGCCTGCAGAATCCGGGAATCGACGTATTCTGTAAGAGAGATATCCCTTTTCTGAAGAAATTCGATACAAAGATCATTGTCAATGTCTGCGGACACACGACCGAGGAATATCTCGAAGTCGTGGATCGTCTGGCGGATGAACCGATCGACATGATGGAGATCAATATTTCCTGTCCCAATGTCAAGGAGGGCGGTATCGCCTTCGGACAGGATCCGAAAGCAGTCGAGGCGATCACGAAGGCCGTAAAGGACCACGCGAAGCAGCCGGTCATCATGAAGCTGAGTCCGAACGTCACGGATATCACCGAGATGGCGAAGGCAGCGGAAGCGGGCGGCGCGGACGCTCTGTCGATGATCAATACGCTGACCGGTATGAAGATCGATATCAATCGCCGCTGCTTCGTGCTGGCAAATCAGACCGGCGGCATGTCCGGCCCGGCAGTCAAGCCGATCGCCGTTCGCATGGTCTATCAGAGCGCGCAGGCGGTCAGCATCCCGATCATCGGTATGGGCGGCATTACGAACGCGGAGGACGCGATGGAATTTATTCTGGCAGGCGCAACGGCTGTCTCGGTCGGCACGGCAAACTTCATCAATCCGACAGCAACGACAGAGATCATTGACGGTCTGACAAAGTATCTGGAAGACAACCATATCGAAAGCATCCGTGAACTGATCGGCGCGGTGCGCTGACAGGAAACAAGTCTAAAAAGCGCATATATAAAAAGCGCATATATAAAAGCGTATATAAAAAGCGCATATAAAAAGCGCATATAAAAGCGCGGACAGAATCCGAAAATATAATCACTCTCAAGGGGAGGACGAAAATGGAAGATTACAAGAAGCAGTTTATTGAATTTATGGTAGAAAGCAACGTTTTGAAATTCGGCGATTTCACACTGAAGAGCGGACGCAAGTCCCCGTTCTTTATGAACGCGGGTGCTTATGTTACCGGCACACAGCTGAAGAAACTCGGCGAATATTATGCCCGCGCGATCCACGATCACTACGGACTGGACTTTGATGTTCTGTTCGGACCGGCCTACAAGGGAATTCCGCTTTCCGTGGCGACCTGTATGGCGATCAGCGAGCTCTACGGTGTCGATGTCCGTTACTGCTCCAACCGCAAAGAAGCGAAGGATCACGGCGATACCGGCATCCTGCTCGGCAGTAAGATCAAGGACGGAGACCGCGTCGTGATCATCGAGGATGTAACCACCTCCGGAAAGTCCATCGAGGAGACCTTCCCGATCATCAAGGCGCAGGGCGATGTCGAGATCAAGGGACTGATGGTATCCCTCAACCGTATGGAGCGCGGCAAGGGAACCAAGAGCGCTCTGTCCGAGATCACCGAGAAATACGGCTTCCCGGCAAATGCGATCGTATCGATGGCTGATGTCTATGAGTATCTTGGAAGTGTTCCGCAGAACGGCGAGATCATCCTGACCGAAGAACTGAAGGAATCGATCTGTGCTTATTACGCACAGTACGGCGCAGAGGAGTACGCGGGACTGTTTTGATGGATAGCGGCAGAGATAAGAATGACAAGCGATATACGTTTCTGAAAGATACGACGGTCAATGAGATCCGCATGCCGCTGATCCTGGCGATCTGCGCGGCGGCAGTGCTCGGCATCGTGCTCTTCATTTCCTACGTCTATGCGGGGGAAGCGGGAGCTGCCATCGGGGCAGCGGGCCTTGCGGGTATGCTGACGGCCTTCTATTCCTTCGCGCAGAGCCTCCGGATGCTTCGCAAGCACCAGAACGAACCGCGCTTTTACGCGGCCGTCCTCAGCACGATCCTGTCCGGCGTCGTTTCCATCGGCTATCTGGCACTCTTCCTGCTGGGACTTGGCAAATAAGAAACGGCAAAGACGGAACGGTAAATGCGGAACGGCAAATGCGGAGCGGCAAATGCGGAGCGGTATATGCGGAACGGTAAAAGCGCGACGGAAGAATACGGAGGAATGGTATGGATGAGAGGTTCCGAAAGCAGATCGATTTTATTCTGGAGATCGACAAGGAGAAAAACATCCTGCGCCAGACGCACTTAAGCGGCCACGGACGAAGAGAGGATGACGCGGATCACGCGTGGCACCTCGCGATCATGGCATGGCTTTTGAGCGAATATGCCGAAAAGCAGATTGATGTGGCGAAGGTCATGCTGATGGTACTCATCCATGACATCGTCGAGATCGACGCGGGGGACACCTATGCCTACGACGCGGCGGGAAAGGCAACGGAACGGGAGCGTGAGAGCGCTGCTGCCGACCGGATCTTCGGCCTTCTTCCGGAAGACCAGGGGCAGACGCTTCGCGCATTGTGGGAGGAATTCGACGCTTACGAGACGCCGGAAGCGCGCTTCGCGCATGTCTGCGACAATTTTCAGCCGCTCCTTCTCAACGATTCCAATGACGGCGGTGACTGGAAAGAACACGGCGTATATCGTTCACAGGTTGAAAAAAGAAATGAAAAGACCCATACCGGGTCAGAGAAAATATGGGAGTATATGCGGACGATCCTCGACCGCAACGTCGAGCGGGGAAGTCTGCTGGAAGAACAGAGTCAATGAATGAGGAAAGATATCAACTGGCTGTCGAACGGATCAGTCAGATCAAAGATGATAAATGTGTGAAGGAACCGTACCGCGCGTTTTTCGAGCGGGAGGCGGCCTTCCTTCTGGAAATCGTGAGACTTGCGGAAGATCTTCGAAACGGTGTATACAAGGAGGCTTCCGAGGCAGAACTGGAAGCACTCAATCACCGTCTCTACGAAGAACTTCTCCCGAAAAATTACGATTCCTGTTACGGCAATCCGGACGTTGCCGCTGCTGCGTTCGGAGAGGAGATGGGAACGCTCCTCTGCCTTCTCTATGCGGAACTTCGCGGTGTGATCGTCTATGCCTATGAGGACAGAGAATGGGATCTGCTCGTTTCTCTGGAGCTCTTCCTGGAGATCTATTCGCAGTTTTCTGACGGGGAGATTCCGGAGGGAAAAACGGTCCGCGAGTCGCTCTACTGGTACATGAGCGATTACAGCGCCGAGTTCGTCGATTACCGCACGAGAGAACTGGTCGATCCGACGCTTTCTTTCGCGCGAGACATCATTATGAACGAAGATCTGACGGATCTTCGATACCTGTACCGGTTCGGCGAATATATTACAGAGAACGAGAAGCGCACGGCGGCCTTTCTTAATTCCCTTCCGGAAGAAGAGATCGAGGCGATGGCGCGGACCTGGACGGAAGGCTACCGGATCGGCTTTGAAGTGACAGGCAAGGACCTGTCGAAGAAGAAAACGGTCAATGTCCGCTACACGCTGGGCTTTGAACGAATGGTGAAAGCGGCGATCCGTCAGTTCAAGGAGATGGGGCTGGAGAGCATTCTGTACCGCTCGGCCTCCCATGCCGTCAATAAGCGGCAGCACATCCGCATCGGCTGGTACGGTGCCGTGCCGAATCCGCAGTTTGAGTACGATCACCGTAACGACGCGGCCGTTTTTCTCGATGAGAAATTCATCACGAGAAAGCTGCAGGCACTGCAGAACGCCTTCGAGCATTACAAGCCGGAAGCCAATACGCATGCCGGCCCGGCTGTCATGGAGACCTTTGGCGAGATCCCGTTCGAACCGCAGGCAAAGGCAACCGTTCCCGATCTGACAGAGGAACAGCAGAAGCAGCAGCTTCGCTTCACCAATGAATCCGGTCAGATCACGAACCGCTACATCATCGGAAGCGAGAGATCGTTTACGATCATCGCCTATCCGGTACCGGCGATCGGCGAAAATTTCGAGGAGATCTTCCGTGAGACCGTGAAGATCAATACTCTCGACTATATGAAATACCGCGGCATCCAGCAGAAGCTGATCGACGCGCTCGATCAGGCGGATCATGTACGGATCCTCGGCATGAACGGCAACCACACAGACCTTACCGTGCAGCTGCACACCCTGACTGATCCGTCGAAGCAAACAAACTTCGAAAACTGCGTTGCCGATGTGAATATCCCGGTCGGCGAAGTTTTTACCTCGCCGGTACTGAAGGGAACGAACGGCGTACTGCACGTAACGGGCGTTTATCTGGAGGGGCTCCACTTCGAGAATCTGGAGATCCGTGTGTCAGACGGCATGGTCGAAGATTATTCCTGCACGAACTTCGCCGACAGAGACGATTGCCGCCGGTATATTGCCGAGAATATCCTGTTCCGTCATCCGACGATCCCGATGGGAGAGTTCGCGATCGGAACCAATACCTCTGCGTATGC
>JAXJTA010000042.1:0-4546 GCA_036309825.1 Eubacterium sp.
GCTTTTGGTGAAATTGGGAGAGTGAATTCAGCCCGGCGAATTCGAAAACGTGAGCGATCTATAGGTGAGCGATTTATAGGAGTTTCCGGGAGGAATGCGGATCCGGTCGAATCTGAAAAACGGCGCGGCACGTACCGCGCTGCGATAACAATACCTCGGCTTAGTGCCGAAGCAAAAGGAAAGAAGATGTATGGTAGAAGTAATCTCTAATATCAATGGGGTAGTCAACAACTTTATCTGGGGTGTTCCGGCGATGATCTGCATTATCGGTGTCGGTCTGATCCTCACACTTCGGACGCGTTTTATACAGATCCGAAAATTTACTTACGCGATCAAGGTCACACTGGGACGCATGTTCCGTAAGAAAGACGCGGCGGACGGAGCGATCACGCCTTTCCAGGCAGTCTGTACGGCACTGGCTGCGACGATCGGAACAGGTAATATCGCCGGTGTTGCCGGTGCGGTTGCGATCGGCGGGCCGGGAGCGGTCTTCTGGATGTGGATCTCCGCACTTCTGGGCATGTGTACCAAGTTCGCGGAGGTAACGCTTGCCGTTCGGTACCGTGAGACAAACAAAAGAGGTGAACTTGTCGGAGGACCGATGTACTATATCAAGAACGGCCTTGGCAAGAGCTGGCAGTGGCTGGCGGTCATCTTCTCGATCTTCGGTGTACTGACCGTATTCGGTACGGGTAATGCCACACAGGTCAATACGATCATCGCGTCGATCAACAAGGCGCTTTTAAGCTACAACGTAGTCAATGAAAGCCAGCTCCCGACATCGAATCTGATCATCGGTATCATTATTGCCGCGCTGGTGGCATTGATCCTTCTCGGGGGAATTAAGAGAATCGGAAATGTAACGGAGAAGCTGGTTCCTTTCATGGCATTATTCTATGTTGTGCTGGCTCTGGGTGTTGTATTTATTCACATCGACCGCGTGCCGGGCGTTTTTGCCTCGATCTTTGAGGGAGCGTTCAATCCGTCCGCTGTGACCGGCGGCATTGTCGGAAGTTTCTTCCTGAGCATGAAGAAGGGTGTATCCCGCGGTATTTTCTCGAACGAAGCCGGCCTCGGTACCGGTTCGATCGCGCATGCCTGCGCGGATACAAAGAAACCGGTCAAGCAGGGCTTCTTCGGGATCTTCGAAGTATTTGCCGATACGATCGTCATCTGTACACTGACCGCGCTTGTGGTTCTCTGCAGCGGTACACCGATCAATTTCGGCGCTGAGGCGGGAGCGGAGCTGACGATCAGCGGCTTTGTCTCGACCTACGGAAACTGGGTATCGATCTTTACGGCGATCGCCATGTGCTGCTTCGCATTTTCCACGATTCTCGGCTGGGGACTCTACGGTGCGCGCTGCATCGAGTTCCTGTTTAACCATAAATGGGTAAAACCGTTCATGGCAGTCTATGCGCTGGTAGCGATCCTCGGCGCTACGATGGATCTCGGCCTGGTATGGAGCATTTCCGATACCTTCAATGGTCTCATGGCCATCCCGAACCTGATCGCGCTGCTTCTCCTGTCCGGAACGGTAGTGCAGATGGCGAAGGAATATTTCGCGAAGAACGAAGACGAGAGATAAGAATTGAGTTAAACATACGAATAGAGCAGCCCCGGACGGAAACGACCGGGGCTGTTGCGCGCATGAGAAAAGCGATGCATGAAATGCATCGCTTTAAGTAGTAGCGGGAGGGAGATTCGAACTCTCGACACTGCGGGTATGAACCGCATGCTCTAGCCAACTGAGCTACCCCGCCATATTTAATTATGCAAGCTGCAGAAGCTTTTGAGTGGGGCCTATAGGGCTCGAACCTATGACCCTCTGCTTGTAAGGCAGATGCTCTCCCAGCTGAGCTAAGACCCCATAAGATCGCTTCGCCGCAACTCGCTTTGCTATCATATCGTGATTTGAGAGGTTTGTCAACGGCTTTTTGAAAATTTATTTCGAAATTTTCTTTGCAGCATATGCAAAAGAAAAAACATCCGGCTCAGGATGCGGACAATTTCACTGCGTTTTTTCATCGGATACAGTAGCACAACAAATCGGGATATGCTATACTGATTGCAACGAGTATCCGCTTTGGAAACGGAAATAAAGGAAAGGTCGGTGAAAAAAACTATGGATAAAGTACAGGAGCTCATTGATCTGTTAAAGAGCAGGAAAGAGGAAGAAGAGAAGGCAAATCCGATTCTGATGATCGTCGCGATCGTCGGCGCGATCGCAGCGGTTGCGGGTATTGCTTATGCCGTATATCGTTACTTCACTCCGGATTATCTGGAGGACTTCGATGATGAAGACTTCGAGGATGATTTCGATGATTACTTCGAGGATGAGGAAGACGAAGAAGAAGAAAAAAAAACCGCTGAAGTAAAGGAAGCTGTCGAGAGCAAATCCGAGCAGATCAGAGAAGCCGTCGAGGAAGCAAAAGAGGATATGACCGAGAAAGCGGAAGAAGTCAAAGAAGCCGTCGAAGAGAAGACCGAAGAGGTCAAGGAGGCCGTTGAAGAACTTGCCGCTGAAGCAAAGAAGACTGCCGAAGGCAAATCCGAACAGATCAGAGAAGTTGTTGAAGAAGTCAAAGAAAAAGTAGAAGAAAAGGTTGAGGATGCAGTCGACAAAGATTGATATCCGATTCAAGAATGAGTAAGGATAGGGTTCCGGCTTCCCGGAACCCTTTTTTGCAGCAAAAGGCGGCAAGCGAAGCCGTGCTTACATGAGGCTGTATTTGTAGGCCGCGCGAACATCGAGAAAGAGGATACAATTTGAAAAAAGGTGAAATTTACGAAGGCGTGATCGATCGGGTCGTTTTTCCGAATAAAGGCTATGTACAGGTAGGCGATGACACCGTCATCGTGAAAAACGGTATTCCCGGTCAGAAGGTCCGTTTCCGCATCAACAAGAAGAAAAACGGACGCTGCGAGGCGCAGCTTCTCGAAGTTCTGGAGAAGTCGCCGCTCGAGACACAGGACGCGCTCTGCAGCCTTTTTCCGGCGTGCGGAGGCTGTATGTACCGTACGATGGACTACGAGGCGCAGCTTGAAATGAAGAAAAATCAGGTGAAGGCGCTTCTGGATCAGGCGGTACGGGAAGGGCATCAGGTCGATGAGAACGGTGAGCCGGACTATGCTTTTGAAGGAATCAGGAGAAGTCCGTCGGAGAATGGATACCGGAACAAGATGGAGTTCGCTTTTGGTGACGCGGAAAAGGACGGCCCGCTGACGCTGGGGCTGCACAAGAAAGGCAGTACCTATGATATTCTGCCGATCAGCGACTGCCGGATCGTCCATGACGATTTCAATAAGCTGACTTCTGCGGTGCAGAGCTTTGCCCGTGAGAGCGGCTGGAAGTATTATCACAAGAATTCGCACATCGGCTATCTGCGTCATCTGCTTGTTCGCAGATCTGCCGCAACGGGAGAAATCCTCATCGATCTTGTGACAAGCTCACAGTACACAGACCGGAAGGAGAGGCCGGAAGAGGCTGCTCTGGAAGAGTTGAAAAACGTTCTTCTTTCGATTGCGACGGAAGGCCATATCAGCGGTATCCTGCATACCGTGAACGATTCCGTGGCGGATGTCGTTCGGAGTGACCGGACCGATATTCTGTATGGTGTCGACTATTTCTATGAGCACATCCTCGGTCTTAAATTTAAGATCACGCCGTTTTCGTTTTTCCAGACGAATTCCAGAGGCGCGGAAGTTCTTTACGAGACAGCGCGTGAATTTCTGGGAAGCGTCGAGAACGAAACGGTCTTCGATCTGTACAGCGGCACGGGAACGATCGGCCAGATGCTCGCGCCTGTCTGCGGCAAAGTCATCGGTGTGGAGATCGTAGAAGAAGCGGTGGAGGCCGCCCGGGAGAATGCGGCTCTGAACGGACTTACGAACTGCACCTTCCTTGCGGGAGATGTGCTGAAGATGCTTGACGAGATCCCGGATAAACCGGAAGCAATCGTTCTTGACCCGCCGCGTGACGGCATCCATCCGAAAGCACTGCCGAAGATCCTGGCGTACGGCGTGGACAAGATGATCTATATCTCCTGCAAGCCGACCAGCCTCGCGCGCGATCTTCCGTATTTTCTGATGAGCGGTTATCGCCTCGAACGTGCGGTCTGCGTGGACATGTTCCCCGGAACCGTGCATTGCGAGACTGTGTGCCTCTTGAGCAACCGAAAACCTGACTCATATGTACACTTGAATCTGAAGATGGAAGACTACTACAGAATCAAGGATGCAGAGAAAGAGCAAGGTAAGAAATAACCATCATAATATCATACGGAACCGACAGTAAGAGCTACTGATGCGAACAAGCATTGGTGGCTCTTTTCTTTTTCTCCGGAAACAGGAAAGGCGGTGGTGCGTATGAGAATGGTTAGAAACTGACACAGAGAGGCGACAGAAAATCAGAGTAAATCCAAGGAGGAAATCAAGATGACAAAGAAAAGAAGCATTAAGGTTTACGGTCAGAGTGGATATAAGTACCGGGAGACTCCCGCGATCTTGTTGAAAGGTCAGTGGCTGAAGGAAGCCGGATTTGAAA
>JAXJTA010000043.1:0-2050 GCA_036309825.1 Eubacterium sp.
ATATTCGGAAGATTACGGGGACGGTTATTACGACGAGTCCTACGAAGAAGCATATGAGGGCTGATCACGAGGTAACGCGTACTGCGGAACCGATACGCAGATCAGACCGTAGAAGATAAAGGAATCGATACAGGAATGTTCGAAAATGAAAGCAGGAAGGACCGCGCGATCCTCGTGGCGGTCAATACCGGAAATGAACAGGAGACGAGAGATTCTCTGGATGAGCTGAAAGCCCTCACGGAGACGGCGGGTGGAGAAGTTCTTACCTTCGTGATCCAGAACAGGGATAACCCGGATCCGGGAACGTATCTCGGCTCCGGCAAGATCGATGAGATCAGGGGGATCCGCGAAGCTCTCGACGCAACGGTCATCATTTGCGATGACGAGCTCACGCCGGCACAGCAGAGCAACCTGGAGGATCTGCTGGACTGCCGCGTCTGCGACAGGACCATGCTTATTCTGGATATTTTTGCGGGAAGAGCAAGGACAAGCGAGGGAAAGATTCAGGTCGAGCTGGCACAGCTCAAATACCAGCAGGCACATCTGGTCGGAATGCGCGGATATCTCTCCAGACTGGGAGGCGGTATCGGCACGAGAGGTCCGGGTGAGAAAAAACTTGAGATGGACCGTCGTCTCATCGCGGAGAGGATCACGGCACTCCGCCGCGAGCTGGAGGATGTCCGCAAACACAGGGAAGTCATCCGTGAGGGCAGGAAGAAGACAAATGTTCTGACTGCCGCCATCGTCGGGTACACCAACGCGGGTAAGTCTACACTGCTCAATACGATGACGGGTGCCGGTGTTTTTGAAGAGGATGAGCTTTTCGCAACGCTCGATCCGACGACGAGACTCCTCGAACTTGACGGCGGCGGCGGGATCCTTCTGACCGATACGGTCGGATTTATCCGGAAGCTTCCGCATCATCTGATCGATGCCTTCCGAAGCACGCTGGAGGAGGCCGCACTTGCGGATATCATCATTCACGTAGCGGACGCTTCCAATCCGCAGGTCGAGAAGCAGATGGAGATCGTCTATCAGACACTTCACGAACTGGGAGCAGAGGGAAAACCGGTCGTTACCCTCTTTAACAAACAGGATAAGCTGGAGCAGAAGGAAGCGCTGCATGATTTTCATGCCGACTATGTGATCCCGGTTTCGGCAAAGCACGGCGACGGGCTCGCGGATCTGAAAAAGGTTCTGGAAAAGATCCTTCTGGAGAAGCAGATCTATGTGGAGCGGCTGATCCCGTACAAAGAGGCGGGCAAGATCGCCCTCATCCGCGAAGGCGGAAAACTTTTGTCCGAGGAGTATGAAGCGGAGGGAATTCGAATTCAGGCCTATGTTCCTGAGGAGGTCTATGGTAAGCTATGACAGAGAACACGATGCATGTTGACAAGATCGAACGCATCTTTGACGCGTCAGGCGCCGAAGCGCTTTTTATAACCGACCCGCATAATATGCGCTATATTTCCGGCTTTCGCGGAGAAGCGGGGATGCTCTATATCTCGAGAAAAACAAAGGTGCTGATCACCGACGGCCGCTTTCTGGAAGCCGCCAAACGGGAGAGCGGCTTTACGGTCATCGAGGAAAAGCACAGTCATAAGAGAAAGAAGATCCTGCGTGAATGCCTGACGGCGGATAAGGCTTCGATCGTCGGCTACGAAGACAAATATATGCGCTGCAATGAGTTCAGCAAGCTGCAGAACTCTCTGCCGGAGGTCAGCCAGTGGCTTCCGCTCGATGATCAGATCGACGAGATCCGTAAAGTAAAAACGGAGTATGAGCTGGAGCTTCTTGAAAAAGCGGCAGCCATCGACGATAAGGCGTTCGAGGAGTTTCTCGGGGAGGTCCGGGCAGGAATGACCGAACTCGAAGCCTGTGCCTTTCTGGAGTACCGACTGAAGATGAACGGTGCCGAAGCGCTTGCGTTCGATACGATCGTATCATCCGGGAAAAACACCTCGATGCCGAATGCCCGGCCGACGAGCAAAAAGATCGAAGAGGGAGACTTCCTGATGGTCGATTTCGGCTGCGTATACCAGGGTTATCG
>JAXJTA010000044.1:0-5185 GCA_036309825.1 Eubacterium sp.
CCACGGTGATGGCAGCCAGGGAGGCAGGATGCACGGCCTGCATCATCCCGCTTGCAAATGACGGAGAGGGGCGTGTTGTGGACGGCATCCGCGTGATCGGGATCGAGAGCCTTCCCCAGCTGATTCGTTACTGCAGGGACGGAACTGTTCCTTCTGCCGCGGAGACAGGGAAATCTGCAGATTTCCGTGAGAATGCCGGGGACAATGCCGCTCCGGCGGTACAGCCTGATTTCAGCGATATTCGCGGGCAGGCCGGCGTGAAGCGGGCGGCGCTGATCGCCGCGGCGGGCTTTCACAACCTTCTTCTGTCCGGGCCTCCCGGCTCGGGAAAGTCCATGGCGGCACAGAGGATCCCGACGATCCTTCCGGATCTGACCGCGGAGGAAAGTCTGGAGATCTCGAAGATCTACAGTATTGCCGGACTCCTTCCGAAGGGAATCGCCTTGATGAAGAATCGGCCATTTCGGGCGCCACACCATACGATCACGGCAGCGGCACTCTGCGGAGGTGGACTGACACCGCATCCGGGTGAAGTGACACTGGCGCACAGAGGTGTCCTGTTTCTTGATGAACTGCCGGAGATGAATCCGCGGACACTGGAGATGCTGCGCCAGCCGATCGAGGAGCACAGGATCCTGGTGGCAAGAGCGAGGGGATCCTACGTTTTTCCCGCTTCCTTTCTGCTCGTTGCTGCGATGAATCCGTGCCCATGCGGATACTACCCGGACAGGAAGCGGTGCACGTGCACGCCGGTCGAGATACGCAGCTACCAGAGTCGTATCAGCCAGGCTTTCCTCGACAGGATCGACCTGCGCTGCGAGGTGCCTGCGGCCAGCTATGCGGATCTGACGGGGGAGAGCGTAAATGAGATCTCCTCGGCGCAGATGCGCCTGCAGGTGGAGAAGGCCGCCGCGATCCAGGCGGAACGGTATAAGGGTACGGGGATCCTCTTCAACAGCGAACTGAACAGCCGCATGATCGGACGTTACTGTGATGTCTCGACTGATGCGGAGATGCTGATGCAGGCCGCATACCGGCAGCTTGGCCTTTCCGCGAGAGGATACCACAGGATCATCCGGACAGCACGGACGATCGCCGATCTGGACGGTTCGGAAGTAATCAAGGAGGCGCATATCAGTGAAGCACTTATGTGCCGCTGCGGCAAGGAGAGCCCGCACTGAGAGGAGGCTGCAATGCGAACACCATACAGATTGATCGAGGATGAAGACCTGCGGGCGAAGATCCGGGTCGTGCAAAAGGGTGACGACGACTATCCGGCGTGCCTTGAATTATATCCGAGAAGTCCGAAGCTGCTGTACGTTTGCGGCAATTTGCCGGATCCCTCCGTAAGGTCCGTGGCTGTCGTCGGATCACGGGGGTGCGATCCATACGGGCGGGATGAAGCAGAGCGCTTCGCGGGCGTTCTGGCGGCGAACGGCGTACAGATCATCAGCGGCATGGCTTACGGAATTGACGCAGGCGCGCACAAGGCCGCTCTGCGCGCGGGAGGACGGACCTTCGCTGTGCTCGGCTGCGGCGTCGATGTCTGTTATCCGAAAGAAAATTACGAGATCTATCGCGAGATGATCGAGACGGGCGGCGGAGTGATCTCGGAATTCGAGCCGAAGGCACCGCCGAACGGCTGGCATTTCCCCGTCCGGAACAGGATCATCAGCGGCCTTTCGGATCTTGTGCTCGTTGTAGAGGCAAGGCTCAAGAGTGGTTCGCTGATCACAGCAGACTATGCCCTCGAGCAGGGCAAGGAGATCTTTGCCATTCCCGGTCGGAACGATGATCCCTTAAGTGCCGGCTGCAACCGGCTGATCGCACAGGGGGCACAGATCGCTCGTGATCCGGAGGATCTTCTCGCGGCGTTGGGATTATATATAGAAGGAAAAAATCAAAAAAGGGAGAGGGACATCCTGAAGGGAGCACTGCCGTTGCCATTTGAGGCAAAAACGAAGTTCGAACACGCCGATGATTTCCGGAAAGTATACGGTTGTCTGTCATCTAGGCCGGTCTCGCTGGATGAGTTGACGGTCAGAACGGGGATGGATATTCAGAATCTTTCGGCTATTCTGGTGCAATTGTGTCTGTCCGGCTATGCTGCGGAGGAAACACACGGATTTTTCTGTAAAGTCTGAGTCATTTCGTTAAAAACATATAAAAAAAGAAAACCATACTTGCAAGAAAAAAAGTTTTGCGCTATAGTGTCAGTCGTAACGTTTTGGGAAAGCGATTTCTTATTTTTTTGCAGGAGGCAAGAAGAATGGCTAAAAATCTGGTCATTGTAGAGTCCCCAACCAAGGTAAAAACAGTCAAAAAGTTCCTGGGTGCCAACTACGAAGTTTTGGCTTCCAACGGCCACGTCCGCGATCTGCCGAAGAGCAGCCTCGGCATTGCCGTGGATAGTGACTATGAACCGAAATATATTACAATTCGCGGAAAAGGAGAACTGGTAGCGGCGCTGCGCAAGGCCGCGGCGAAGGCGGATAAGGTCTACCTTGCAACCGACCCTGACCGTGAGGGAGAGGCGATTTCCTGGCATTTGTCCAAGGCACTCAAGCTGGACGACAAGAAGATGCGCCGGATCACCTTCAATGAGATCACGAAGAGCGCCGTTAAAGCCTCTCTGAAGAGCGCGCGCGACATTGATATGAATCTGGTCGATGAGCAGCAGGCCAGAAGAATTCTTGACCGTATGGTAGGTTACGAGATCAGCCCGCTTCTATGGAAGAAGATCAAGCGAGGTCTGTCAGCAGGCCGTGTGCAGTCGGTAGCACTTCGCATTATTGCAGACCGCGAAGAAGAGATCAATGACTTTATTCCGAAGGAATACTGGACACTTGACGCGGACTTCATGACAAAGGGCGCGAAGAAGCCGCTCACCGCTCATTTCTACGGAAAAGGCGGCAAGAAGACGGAGATCAATTCCGAGGAGGAGTTGAACGAGATCCTTGCGGCGCTGAAGGGTGTGAAATTCGAAGTCTCCGAAGTAAAGCAGGGCGAGCGTACACGGAAGGCACCGCTTCCGTTTACGACCAGTACGCTTCAGCAGGAGGCATCCAAGGTCCTGAACATGTCGACCTACAAGACGATGCAGATCGCGCAGCAGCTGTACGAAGGTATCGATCTGAAAAAGGGCGGCACCATCGGTATGATCTCCTATCTGCGTACCGACAGTACCCGTATCTCCGAAGAAGCAGACAAGGCGGCCCGCGAGTTCATCCATGAACAGTACGGCGATGCTTATGCAGCCAAGGGAAGTACGACCGAAAATAAAAACAAAAACTCTCAGGACGCGCACGAGGCGATTCGTCCGACCGATGTCACCCGCACCCCGACAGAGGTAAAGGAGTTCCTGTCCCGCGACCAGTTCCGCCTGTATCAGCTGATCTGGAAGCGTTTTGTGGCCAGCCGCATGGCAGCCGCAAAGTATGAGACCAATACCGTCAGAATCAAGGGCGGCGAATATACATTTACCGCGGCAGCATCCCGGATCGCTTTCGAAGGTTTCCTCTCTGTCTATGTACAGGATGATGAAAAGAAGCTGGAGGACGATCATCTGGCCGGAATCACGAAGGAGAGCGTTCTGAATCTGGATAAATTCGAGCAGGAACAGCACTTCACACAGCCGCCGGCTCATTATACAGAGGCATCTCTTGTAAAAACAATGGAAGAGCTGGGCATCGGACGGCCGAGTACCTACGCGCCGACCATCACCACGATCATCACCCGTCACTATGTGACACGGGAGAAGAAAAATCTCTATATGACCGAGCTCGGCGAGGTCGTAAACAAGATGATGAAGGAGGCCTTCCCGAGCATCGTGGATGTCAACTTCACGGCGAACCTCGAGCAGCTGCTCGACGCGGTCGGAGACGGAACGATCCCGTGGAAGACCGTTGTGGAAAACTTCTGGCCGGATCTGAAGGAGTCTGTCGATTCCGCGGAGAAGGAACTCGAAGAGGTAACGATCGAGGACGAGGTCACCGATGTTATCTGTGAGAACTGCGGCCGTCACATGGTCATCAAATACGGCCCGCACGGAAAATTCCTGGCCTGCCCCGGTTTCCCGGAATGCCGCAATACCAAACCGTACCTGGAGAAGATCGGCGTAGCCTGTCCGAAATGCGGCGGCGAGGTCCTCATGAAGAAGACGAGAAAGGGTCGCCGCTACTACGGCTGTGAACATAATCCGGATTGCGACTTCATGACATGGCAGAAGCCTTCTGCTGAGAAATGTCCGAAGTGCGGCGGTTATATGCTTGAAAAAGGAAACCGACTGGTCTGCGCGGATAAAGAATGCGGCTATGTCATGGACAAGTCTACAAAAGATTGAAAATATTAGTAAAATTTCATAAAATTCAGAAAATATCTTGCAACTGTCCGGCTGCGGTGCTATGCTTATATAAGTATTAATTATCGTGCCATTTTATAGGGATAGATGTCTTATATCAGAGGAAGGAGAACAGCATGAGCGTACAGCTGTTGGACAAAACACGGAAGATCAATAAACTGCTGCATAACAATACATCGACGAAAGTCGTTTTTAACGATATCTGCGAAGTGCTCGTCGAATGCCTTCAGTCAAATATCCTTGTTATCAGTAAAAAGGGAAAGGTCCTTGGCGTAGGCACTTGTGCGGGCGTTACGGAGATCACCGACCTGATCACCGATGAGGTCGGCACGCATGTTGATCCGCTTCTGAATGACCGTTTTCTGAGTGTCCTTTCCACAAAGGAAAATGTAAACCTCGGAACACTTGGCTTCGAGACCGATGAAGCGTCAAAATATACCGCGATCATCAATCCGATCGAGATCGCCGGTGAGAGACTCGGAACGGTATTTACCTACCGCAGTGAACCGTTGTACGATATTGATGATATCATCGTCAGTGAATATGGCACGACTGTAGTCGGTCTGGAAATGATGCGCTCTGTGAATGAAGAGACCGTAGAAGAGAATCGGAAGATCCAGGTCGTTAAATCCGCGTTCAGCACCCTTTCCTTCTCCGAGATGGAAGCGATCCTTCATATCTTCGATGAGCTTAAGGGAACGGAAGGAATTCTGGTCGCGAGCCGCATTGCGGATCGCGTGGGCATTACCCGCTCCGTGATCGTCAACGCACTCCGTAAGTTCGAGAGCGCCGGCGTGATCGAGTCCCGTTCGAGCGGTATGAAGG
>JAXJTA010000045.1:0-5027 GCA_036309825.1 Eubacterium sp.
CCATGCGCATCCTGCGCTGCTGTCATGAGATGGGGATCGAAACCGTCGTGGCGTACTCGACCGAAGATGCCGAGTCGCTTCCGGTGCAGTTTTCTGCCGAGAGCGTCTGCATCGGACCGGCACCGGCGGCGAAGAGCTATCTCAATACGGACGTACTTCTGCAGGCAGCGAAGTCGACGCATTGCGACGCGATCCACCCGGGTTATGGTTTTTTGTCCGAGAACGCGGAATTTGCGGAAGCTTGCGAAAAGAACGGAATCGCTTTTATCGGCCCGTCTTCGCAGATGATCCGCGATATGGGCGACAAGCAGTCGGCACGCGCGCTGATGAAAGCCAAGGGGGTTCCGGTCGTTCCGGGTTCCGACGGGCTGGTCGAGACAGCCGAGGATGCCATTCGCGTCGCGGAAAAAACGGGTTACCCGGTCCTTGTCAAAGCATCGGCGGGTGGCGGCGGCCGCGGTATGCGGACAGCTTACGACAGCGCAGAATTGGAGCGCGCCTTTGAGGACGCGAGAGCGGAAGCCATTGCCGCCTTCGGAGACGGTTCCATGTACCTGGAAAAACTTATTCTCAATCCGCACCATATCGAAGTGCAGATCCTCGGAGACAAGCAGGGACATGTCGTACACCTCGGCGAACGCGACTGCTCCATGCAGCGACGTCACCAGAAACTTCTGGAGGAATCGCCGGCATGGATCCTCTCCGACAAAATGCGCGACGCCATGTATAAGGCGGCAGTCCGGGCAGCGAAAGCCGTTCATTATGTCAGCGCGGGAACCGTCGAGTTTGTTGTTGATAAAGAAGGAAACTTCTACTTCATTGAAATGAACACCCGTATTCAGGTAGAGCATCCGGTCACCGAGATGGAGACGGGCGTTGATCTGCTGCGTGAACAGATCCGCATCGCCGCCGGCCGTGAGTTATCTGTGAAGCAGAGCCAGATCAAGCTTACAGGGCATACGATCGAGTGCCGGATCAATGCCGAGGATCCAAGCCGTAACTTCGCGCCGGACCCCGGCATGGTATCTTTTCTGCATTTTCCGGGAGGCGAGGGCATCCGCGTGGAGAGTGCGATCTATCAGGGATGCAGGATCAGTCCGTACTACGATTCCATGATCGCGAAAATCATCGTTCACGCACCGGGACGCCTCGAAGCAATCCGCAAGATGCGGACGGCGCTCGAAGAACTGACGATCGAAGGCGTTCATACCAACACGAATCTGTTGTATCTGATCATGTTCAACTCCGATTACATGCTGGGAAATGTGGACACCGGTTTTATGGAGAAGCAGACCGACGCGATCCTGAAATGGGATAAGGAAAGCGGCAGGACGAAGTAAAACGCGGCCGACGCGGACAATGCCGCAAGGATAAAACGCGGCCGACGCGGACAGTGCCGCAAGGATAAACCTCGGCGGGCAGGAACCGTGCGGTCGATAAGGAAAGTGGGAGGACAAGATGAGTCCGACAGTCTTTGAAGAGAAAAGAAAAACGCTTCTGGGCTACAAGAAGCTCAGAGAAAAAAATACCACGCGCCATCTCCTCGGAGGAAGGATACGCCGTTTTTTCGATGACGGAAGCTTTGAGGAAATGTATGCCGATGTGGAGACGATCGATCCGCTGGCGTTTCCGGGATACCGGGAGACGCTGGACAAGAATCGCCGCAAGACCGAAACAAAGGACGCCTGCATTGTGGCTCGGGGAACCGCGGACGGCATTCCGCTGATTGGCGCGCAGCTCAGCCGCAACTTTATGATGGGAAGCATGGGAACGGTCGCCGGTGAGAAACTGGCACGAGCCTTCGAAGAAGCAGACAGGTGTCACCTGCCGATCGTAGTTTTTTCCGCAAGCGGCGGAGCCCGCATGCAGGAAGGAATGCTCTCGCTGATGCAGATGGCAAAAACGAGTGCCGCAGTTCAGCGGCTTCGCGATCACGGCGGCCTGTACATCTCCGTTCTGACAAATCCGACGACGGGCGGCGTCAGCGCCAGCTACGCAAGCCTGGGAGACATCATTCTGGCTGAACCGGGCGCATTGATCGGCTTCGCGGGTCCGCGAGTCATTGAGCAAACGATCCGGGAAAAACTGCCGGAAGGTTTCCAGAGAGCCGAATTTCAGCTGGAACACGGCTTTGTGGATAAGGTCGTTCCGCAGAATGAAATGAAGGCAACGATCGTACAGCTGTTGAAGCTGCACGGATATCAGGCAACCACGGAGGAAAGTGGGCAGGCTGAAGATTTCAAGGCTTCAGAGGACCGCGGGCAAGAGAACAGTTTCAAAATCGAAGAAGGCGGATCGGATGATCCGGCTGGCTATCGCGATCCGGCGTCGATCATCGCGGAGTGTGCGGCAGTCCGCCTGGCAAAAGAGCCGCGGAAGCCGCTCACCGGTTACGATCGTCTGACGATTGCCAGAGCAAAGGATCGTCCGAAGATCACCGATTACATCGATCAGCTCTTTGATGGATTCGTAGAACTCTGCGGAGACAGGCTGGGACGTGAGGATCCGGCGATCCTCGGCGGAATCGCTTTCTTTGAAGGAAGACCGGTCACCGTTATCGGTCACAGAAAAGGTGCTGGTCTCGGTGAAAACCTGAAATACAATTTCGGAATGCCGGAGCCGCAGGGCTATCGGAAAGCACTTCGGCTGATGAAGGACGCGGAGAAATACGGCCGCCCCGTCATTACTTTTATTGACACTCCCGGCGCATACCCGGGAAAAGAAGCCGAGGAAAACGGACAGAGTGTGGCGATCGCGGAGAACCTTGCTGCCATGAGCACGCTGAAGGTTCCGACGCTTGCCATCGTCACCGGAGAAGGCAACAGCGGCGGCGCGCTGGCGATCAGCGTTTCCGACCGGATCTGGATGCTGGAGAACGCCGTGTACTCCGTTTTGTCACCGGAGGGCTTCGCGAGCATCCTGTGGAAAGACGCGTCGAGAAGTAAGGAAGCCTGTGATGTGTGCAAGATGACGGCGCGCGATCTGCAGGAAGCCGGCATTGCGGACCTGGTTATTCCGGAACCTAAGGGCGGTATTCAGAAGGATCTTACAGGAACCTGCAGACTGATCCGCGATCTGATGCGAAATGAACTGCAGGAATTGTGCAGAACAGCAGGACAGAGCGAAGAAGCGCTGCTGACCGCGCGGTACGAGAAGTATCGCCGGATCGGACAGGTGCTTGAGCAGCACGAAGAAACGCGCTGCTGACCGCGCGGTACGAGAAGTATCGCCGGATCGGGCAGGTGCTTGAGCAGAATGAAGAAACGCGCTGCTGACCGCGCGGCATGAGAAATATCGCCTGATCGGACAGGTGCTTGAGCAGAATGAAGAAACGCACTGCTGACCGCGCGGTACGAGAAATATCGCCGGATCGGACATCGGAGCAGAATTTATGACACACGGATGCATGGCAATTGCTACATGCGGCGTGAGACAGATGAGGCTCGACGCATGGCAATGGCGAATGCAGCATCAGCAAATGGCGCTCACGCATGCGTCATCATAAAATGCGCCTGGCGCACCTGTCATGGTTCGATAAATAACAAGTATAAGAAATGAGGTAATGCATGGACGGAATTAAGATACTCGGAATGGGGCATGCCATTCCTTCCGGCCGGATGAGCAATGAGGATATGAAGCAGTTTGTCGATACGTCCGACGAGTGGATCCGTTCGCGCACCGGCATCGAGTCGCGTTCCTTCTGTCTGGAAGGCGAGTCACAGACGACGCTGGCAGCGGGAGCCGCGAGAGAGGCTTTGGCGAATGCCGGGATCTCACAGGATCAGATCGGACTTATTATCACGGCAACCTGCACACCGGATTATCTGGTGCCATCGACATCCTGCGTGGTGCAGCAGGCACTTGGGCTTCCGGCTGGCATTCCCGCTTTCGATATCAATGCTGCCTGCTCCGGCTTTGTATACGGACTTGAACTCGTCAGCCTGATGATTGGAAAAAACGATCCGGCCAGACCCTACGCACTGCTGATCGGTGCCGAGCAGCTCTCCAGAATTCTTGATTTCAATGAACGCGGAACCTGCGTTCTCTTCGGAGACGGAGCGGCCGCGGCCGTGATCGCCCCGGATCGGGAAAAACGTTTTTACAGTCATCTGGCAGGAGACGGTGATCTGGCAACTCTCGTTACGAGAACGCCGCATCCGACCGGCTTCCCGGAAGTTCTTTCCCAGGAACCGGGAGCGCTGGTGAAAGCAAGAAGGGCTGACGCGGGTGATGTCGCTGAGCCGGAAGCAAATGATGCCGGCGCGGGTGATGCCGCTGAGCCGAAATCGAGTGGAGCGGGCGCTGGCACTGAACCGGAAGCAAATGATGCCGTCGCGAGTGCGGCTGATCTGCGCTATGCGGGCATCCCCGAGACCGCAATGAACAGCCTTCGAAGCGACCACCTGTATATGAATGGAAAGAATGTATTTCGCTTTGCTGTATCAGTCCTCGATCAGGAGATCAGCCGCATGGAAAAGGAATCTGGTGTGGCTGCAGCTGATGTGGATTACATCGTCTGCCATCAGGCAAATGCAAGGATCATTGAGCATGTACGACGGAAAAGAAAGCTTCCCGAAGAGATGTTTTTCATGAATCTGCAGAAATACGGAAATACATCGGGAGCAAGTGTTCCGCTCGCGCTGTACGACATGATGAGTCAGGGACTTCTCACGGAAGGAAAGCGGATCTTCGTTGTCGGCTTCGGCGCGGGTCTTACCTGGGCGAGTGCATACCTGGAATTTTGAGGAAGACAACAAAATAGCGTGATGATGCATTATTTGTTGTCGTATTTCGCATTATGGGGATGAGGAAACAACAAAATATTCGGAAGTCACAGGATTTGTTGTCCGGCGCTGCTTGGCGGGGCCGAGAGAACAACAAAATAGCCGGAAGTCGCAGGATTTGTTGTCCGGTGCTGCTTGGCGGGGCCGCGGGAACAAGAAAATAGCCGGAAATCGCAGGAATTGTTGCCCGACGCTGCTCAGAGAACCAAGGAAGCAATAAAAAGCAAGAATTATCAAGAATAA
>JAXJTA010000046.1:0-2782 GCA_036309825.1 Eubacterium sp.
GGGTATCAATATGCAGATGATGCTGATCCCGTGCCAGGAAGCGGTTCGACCGGAACTTCTCCCCGACGGAGCACCGGTGCGTGACCAGCTCGCTGATATCGCTTCGATTCAGGCAGATCTCGCCGATGCGGTGGGGCAGATCGACGCTGTCAGCGCGCTGAAGGAGGATACGCAGGAGCAGCTCTATTACAGAACCGACCATCACTGGACATCCAGAGGGGCCCGGACAGCCTTCATGGCAGCAGCGCCGGCGCTTGGCATTACGGATCCGATCCTTTATTACGATTCGTATCTGGTCTCGGATTCATTCCGGGGGACGCTTTCCTCGAAGAGCGGTGACAATAAACCAAGCGATCAGATTGAGGTTTTTGTACCGCAGGAGAATATGCCGCAGTACTATGTCTATCTGCCGGATACGAAGGAGAGCAGCGGATCACTCTACGTATCGGAGAAGCTGAAGGAGAAGGATCAGTATCAGGTCTTCCTTGGCGGCAATCATCCGTATGTGGAGATCAGCACAACGGCCGATACCGGCAAAAACTTACTGATCTTCAAGGATTCCTACGCGAACTGCTTTGTGCAGTTCCTGGTCCCGTACTATGATAAGATCGTCGTGGTCGATCCGCGTTATTATTATGACAACATTAATACGGCGATGACTTCCACCGGAATTACCGATGTGCTGTTCCTCTACAGCGCCAATACTTTCGTGCAGGATACGACTCTTTCGGATGTGCTGAATGCGGCCGGTTAAGGCACCACCGGCGTTCGGCATGACGTATCGGCAGATATGCTAAACCATCGACCGTAAATACATGCAGAATCGTGAAAGCTGGCAGGTGAAACTGCCGGCTTTTTGTGTTATACTGAAGTCTGTAGTATGAGGTTTTTTACACATTCATATATTTCCAAGGGGGAAAGAACCATGATCGATGTTACGGCTTTGGGAGAAGTATTAATTGATTTCACACCGTGCGGCACCAGTGAAGGCGGCAGACAGCTGTTTGAGCAGAATCCGGGCGGCGCACCGGCCAATGTACTGGTTGCCGTTTCCAGGCTCGGTCAGAAGTCCGCATTTATCGGAAAGGTCGGAGAGGACATGCACGGAGAACTCCTGCGTCAGACACTGGAAGAGAACGATGTGGATACACGCGGCATGATCACCGATCCGGATTATTTCACGACGCTTGCCTTTGTATCACTGAAGGACGGTGAGAGAAGTTTTTCCTTTGCCAGAAAACCGGGCGCTGACACGCAGCTTCGTTCCGATGAGATCAATCTGGACATTCTGAACCAGACGAGGATCTTCCATTTCGGCTCCCTTTCTCTGACGGATGAGCCGGCGAGAAGCGCGACGATCTATGCGGTGGAGCAGGCGAAGAAAGCCGGCGCGATCATTTCCTATGATCCGAACTACAGGGCACCGCTCTGGACAAGTGTGGAAGCTGCGAAGGAACAGATGCGTTCCGTCATTAAATATGTCGATATCATGAAGATCTCCGATGAGGAGACGGCATTGCTGACAGATATCGCAGATCCGTACGAAGCGGCAGACGCACTGCTCAAACAGGGAGTATCCTGCGTGGTCGTTACGCTCGGAAGCGAAGGCGCGATGCTGCGTACAAAGGATTTCACCGTGAAGGCACCGGCACAGACCCGCAAGGTCGTCGATACGACAGGCGCCGGAGATTCCTTCTGGGGAGGACTTCTGTCCCGGTTTGCCGCATATAATGTGCGTCCGGAGAATGTCACCCAGGAGCAGGCTGCGGAATTCGTACGCTTTGCCAATATCGTTGCGGGACTCTGCGTAGAGAAACGCGGCGCGATTCCGGCAATGCCGCAGTTAAAAGAGGTGGAGGATATCTTCAATCTCAAGCTGGAAAAATTTTAATACCGGGAGTAATTACTTTTATCTATGAGTTCTGCAAACAAGACAACAAACAATCGAAACAGAAAATATGACAGAAGAAGGAAGCTGGTTGCGGTCATCGCATTGATCCTGGCGGCTTTGATGGTACTTACACTGGCTGTTTCCATGGCCTACGCGGATGTGAACGATTCTTCGGCAAGCAGTGAAAGCACCGGGAATACAGGTATGGAGGCCGTTCCGATCGAGGCGGTCAATGATTCTTCCTCGAACGAGGCGGGCACGGAGGATACCATCAATGCAGCCGGAGGTCCCTGCACTTCTCTGCAGAAGGGCAGCGTTTATATCGACAACATCGATGTGACCGGCATGACGGAAGCGGAGGCGCAGGCAGCTGTCGACGCGAGGATCGCGCAGCTTGCGGCAAGTCCGATCATTCTGACAGCAGGAGAGAAGTCGGTGACCGTCACGGCAGGAGATCTGGGACTCAGGTATGACAACACAGACGTAGTCAAGGAAGCTCTTTCCATCGGTACAAAAGGAAATATCCTGAAGCGCTTTATGGCAGATCAATATGTGACCTGCAACGGCGCTATCGTGATCGATCTGGATCTGAAGGTATCCGGGGAAGCGGTTCGCCAGGTCGTAGAGAACCAGGCACAGTCACTCAACTGTGATCCGGTAAATACGGGACTTACCCTTGACGGTGTCGGAAATTTCTACGTGACACCGGCAACGGACGGTGTAGCCGTGAAAAACGAACAGTCGGTCACAAAGATCATGGATTATATGGATCATCAGTGGCATGGCGGTCAGGGAACGGTTACGCTCGCAGCGGATCTTACGCCGGGGCAGGATCGGTCGGAAGAACTCAGTCAGGTAACCAACCTTCTGGGAACCTGCACGACCTATTAC
>JAXJTA010000047.1:0-10384 GCA_036309825.1 Eubacterium sp.
CTTCTGTGCTATACTTTTAAAAAAGGGGGTATGGCTATGGAGCTTTGGGTTTCTGTGACCCTATTGATCCTTTGCGTTGCTGGATTCATTTTGGCGGCAAAGCTTCTGAACAACCGACCGGCAGTGCGGCGATTTGTCATGCTGGCCTGCGTGATCTTCGGTGCTTATGGTGCCGGATATCTGCATGCGGATATTATTTATGCCGGTTTCTGATAGAGGAGGATAAAGATGCTTGGTAAAAGAATTGGAAAGATCATCCTCACTGTCGGAGCGGTTCTTCTGGTGATCGTTATGCTCGGGACGCTGATCAGGCCTGCCGAGTGGTTTATGGAGGGCATGCTTTCGGATCGCACGATGGCCTTCGCGGGTGTTGAAGCGGAGCCCGATTCAACGATCAACGTGATCAGTCTGGGTGATTCCTTAAGTTATACATCGGTCGATGTGCCGGATCTTTTTCTGGAGAGGGGTATCACAGCTTACAGCTGCGGTCAGCTTGGCGGCAGCATACAGGAGGCTTACAGTATTCTCAAAGCTGCTTTTGAGACCCAGCAGCCGGCGGTGGTTCTTCTGGAGACGGATATCCTTCTTGAAGATGACAATATTGCCGGTCTGCAGAACGGACTTTCGGAAGAGGAAGCGCAGCTTTTTCCGTTCATCCGCTGGCATAGTCAGTGGAAACAGCTTTTCGGCGTGAAGCAGGAGACACCGGATCAGTTCAAAGGATATGAGGTGCGAAGTGAATGCGTACCCGCCGACCCGGGGGATTACCTGAATGTTCCCGGCGAGAAGGAGACGGGCGTTAGCCTGGTGACCGGGGAATATCTCGATCTGATCAATGCTCTCTGTGAGGCAAACGGGGCAGAACTTATCCTGTACAGCACCGTATCGCCGATCACATACTGCAATGCTAATATTGCGTCGATCAGTACCTGTGCCGAAAAGGAAGGCATTCCCTACCTGAATTTGAATGATCCGGCAGTGCTCTCCGGGATCGGTTATGATTTTACGACGGACATGCTTGATGCCGGCGCGGATCATCCGAATCACGCCGGTGCGGTAAAGATCACCCGGTACCTGGGAGAGTACCTCTCCGGCGCTGTGGGAATTACGGATATCAGGAATGTGAGCGGATCGGAAAAACTATGCGAAGAGTGGACAGAAGGCGCGGAAGCATACCTTAAACGGGCATTGTCTGAATGAACAAACATTCTATTTGACGGAATAATTATAGGCATTCAGTGTAAGTCAGGCAGGCTTAAGGTTTTTCCGCCGACCTTGAAACTTCCCTGCCGAACCTTTATACTATAGGAAGGTGTGCAGATAACCGGGGGGGAAGTCCGCAGCCAATAGCTATAGGGGTGAACAGGAATGAACATACTTTTTTTTATTACGCCGAAAAACGAGGTGGCGTATATTGACGACACCTGCTCATTGCGGCAGGCAATCGAAAAAATGGAGTATCACCAATACACGGCAGTACCGGTTCTCGACGGGAAGGGCAGATACATCGGCACGCTTACCGAGGGAGATCTTCTGCGGGAGCTGAAGATGCATCATGACTTGAGTCTGCATGACGCGGAGGACGTCAGGGTCGCCAGGATCGACCGCAGCCGGAAGATGAAGCCGGTCGGTGTCGATGTCGACATCGAGGATCTGATCCAGGTATCGATGCGGCAGAATTTCGTACCGGTCATCGATGATAACGGCGTTTTTATCGGGATCATCACCCGGAAAGCAATCATTGAGTACTGCTATGAACACAGTGATCTGAAGAAGGAGAAAGAATGCGTAAAATCATCGAACTGATAACCGAAGAAGTAGCGGCTGCCTTTGAGAAGGCGGGCTATGACCGTTCCTTTGCAAGAGTTACCGTATCCAACAGACCGGACCTCTGCGAATACCAGTGCAACGGCGCCATGGCGGCGAAGAAGCAGTACGGCAAGGCGCCGATCCGGATCGCCGGTGACGTTGTGGAAAATCTGAAAGAGAGCGCCGTTTTTTCCAAGGCGGAAGCAGTCATGCCGGGATTCATCAACCTGAATCTCGCGGAAGACTGTCTGGCGGCCTTCCTTCGTGAGATGGCCGATGATGAAGAACTCGGCGTGGAGAAAGCGGAAGAACCGAAGACGATCGTGATCGATTACGGCGGCCCGAATGTGGCCAAACCGCTTCACGTAGGCCACCTGCGCTCCGCAATCATCGGTGAGAGCATCAAGCGCATGGGCAGACACATGGGTGATACCGTGATCGGTGATATTCACCTGGGAGACTGGGGACTGCAGATGGGCCTCATCATCACCGAACTGCATGAGCGTCAGCCGGAGCTGGTCTACTTTGATGAGACCTTCGAGGGTGAATATCCGGAGGAGGCTCCGTTCACCATAGGCGAACTCGAGGAGATCTATCCCGCGGCGAGCGGCCGGTCCAAGGTGGATGAGGAATACAAGAACAAAGCACTGCAGGCGACCGCCGAACTGCAGAACGGACGACGCGGCTACATGGCGCTCTGGAAGCATATCATGCGTGTCTCCGTTGCCGATCTGAAGAAAAACTACGCGCGTCTGAACGTGGAATTCGATCTGTGGAAGGGTGAGCGCGACGCGCAGAAGTATATCGGCCCGATGGTCGAGAAGATGAAAAAGGACGGCTTTGCGTATGAGGATCAGGGTGCGCTGATCGTCGATGTCAAGGAAGAGAAGGACCAGAAGGAAGTGCCGCCGTGCATGATTCTGAAATCCGACGGCGCGTCACTGTATACGACAACCGATCTGGCAACGATCGTACAGCGTGTGGAAGATTACAAGCCGGATGAGATCCTCTATGTCGTGGACAAGCGTCAGGAGACGCATTTCATCCAGACCTTCCGCTGCGCGAGAAAAACGGGCATCGTAAGTGACGATACGAAGCTTACCTTCCTCGGATTCGGCACGATGAACGGCAAGGACGGCAAACCGTTCAAGACCCGTGAGGGCGGCGTTATGCGCCTGGAGAATCTGATCGCCGATATCAATGCCGAGATGTACAAGAAGATCGTGGAGAACCGCAGCGTAAAGGATATCGATGCGGAAGGAACGGCGCAGATGGTCGGTCTGTCCGCGATCAAATACGGTGACCTGTCCAACCAGGCGTCGAAGGACTATGTATTTGATGTAGACCGCTTTACCTCCTTCGAGGGAAATACCGGTCCGTATATCCTGTATACGATCGTCCGGATCAACTCTATCCTGAACCGCGTGGCGGAAGCGGGCGGCGATGTGAACGGAGCGATCATCGCACCGGCAAGTGCCGGCGAGAAGAAGCTGATGCTGCAGACCGCGCGCTGGAATGAGGCGATCTCCTCGGCTTACGAGAAGAAGGCACCGCACCAGATCTGTGCCTATATCTATGAACTGGCAAATGATTTCAACACCTTCTATCACGATAATCATATCGTGACCGAAGAAAACGCGGAGCGCAAAGCCTCCTGGGTACGTCTCCTCGGACTTGTCCGCAGCGTACTGAATGATGCCATCGGCGTACTCGGCTTTTCCGCGCCGGAGAGAATGTAATTTTGGAAAAACTTGATTGATTTGATTTGGACGGCACACTGACCGAATCGCATCCGGGCATCCTCCGGTGCGCGCAGTATGCTCTGAAGAAAATGGGATATCCCGAGTATCCGGAGGAGGAGCTTCGCAGCTTCATCGGTCCGCCGCTCGATTCGCAGTTTCGCGAATTCGCCGGCATGAACGCGGAGCAGGCAGCGGAGGCGACGCGCCTTTACAGGGAGCGGTTCAGATCGATCGGGATCTATGAGAATGCCCTCTATCCGGGCATCCCGGAGCTCCTTGAGAAGCTGTCGGAGGCCGGACACGTGATCGGTCTGGCGACGTCGAAGCCGGAGGAATTTGCCGTGAAGATCCTGGAGCATTTCGGGATCCGCGACTACTTTTCCGTCATTTCCGCTGTAGCGATGAGTGAAAAAAACACGGCCAAGTCTGTCATTGTCGGCAAGGCGATCGATATGGCCGGCTTTTCCGGAAGGCATGAGCTCGTGACCATGATCGGCGACCGCCGGTTTGATATGGAGGGCGCGAAGGCGCAGAAGGTCCGCGCTGTCGGCGCTGTCTACGGATACGGTACGGCAGAGGAACTGATGGAGACGGGCGCCGATGTGCTGGCATATTCCGTCAAAGAACTGGAGAAGATCCTTTTATGAGCAAACGGGCAAAAATCTGGGACGTGATCTATCCGACCGTCTATATTCTTCTGTGCATGATCCTCTGCACCGCGGCTGTTCTGATCGTGGTGGGAGCGGTGACGAAGCAGTATGACGTGGACAAGATGCGGAGTGAGATCAAAGTTCTGCCGCTGATCATCAGTGCGGCGGCCTATGTTCTGGTGATCTTCGCGCAGCGGAAAAACCGGAAGAGAGATGATCTGCGTTTCGGGCCCGACGAGAACAGATGGGGGAGAGGAACAGCGATCCTTGCCTGCATCGGCATCGTCTGCGCCGGACATCTGTGGAGCACGATCATTACAAAGAGCGGCCTGGAAGACGTTTTTGCGGGATACAGAAGTGTCGCAGCCGGCGCCTTCGAGGGACAGAACATGATTGTTCTGATCGCTGTGACCTGCATTCTCGGGCCGATCGCGGAGGAGATCGTGTTCCGCGCACTGACCTATCGCCGTGCCCGCGCGTATTGCGGTATCCGTTGGGCTGTCCTGATTTCCGCCTTTCTGTTCGGTCTGTATCACGGTAATGTGATCCAGTTTCTGTACGCCTTCGGGATCGGTATCCTTCTGGCCCTGATCTACGAGAAGAGCGGGAGCCTTATGGTATGCATCGCGGCGCATATGTGCGTGAATCTCTGGGCTGTTTTCTGTGATCGAATCGCGGATGCCCTGTTCGGCGGGGCTTTGACCGGCGTGGTCATCTGGCTTGTGATCGATGCTGTTGCTGCGACGCTGATCTTCCGGAAAGTTTTTCAAAAAAAATAAAAAAAGCTATTGCATAATCACGGAACTGGTGATATAGTATCACATGTTGCAGCGCATTGGGCTATCGCCAAACGGTAAGGCAACGGACTCTGACTCCGTCATTTCCTGGTTCGAATCCAGGTAGCCCAGTTCCAGGCAGTCATTACTTCGTGTGATGACTGCCTTTTTTGTTACACAGAGGTTCCGTGAGATAATTAGAAATAAGGAGATGCTATGATCTACACACTTCCTTCCCGCGTGCGTTTCAGCGAGATCGATGAACATAAGAATATGACGCTCTACGCGCTGATCAATTATCTGCAGGATTGTGCCACCTTCCACGGGGAGGCGGCAGGTGTCGGCATCGATCACAATCTGGCGGAGAATCACGCCTGGATGATTGCGGACCTGCAGTTGTCGGTCCACCGTTATCCGAAATTCGGAGAAGAGATCCTCGTTTCGACCTGGTCGCACGGCTGTCGGGGAATGATCGGCTATCGTGATTTCTCGATCGAGACACCGAATGGCGAACTGCTTGCCGCGGCAGCCTCCAACTGGGTCTTCATGGATATCGAAAAGCAGATTCCGGTCCGCGTCCCAATGGATCAGATCGAGGCCTACGGTGTGCATCAGGAGAAGAAGATCGAAGAAGACCTGGGTAAAAGGAAGGTGCGTATCCCGGAGGAGGGAACGGATCACACGACTTTTACGATCCAGGAATATCACCTGGATACAAACCGCCATATGAATAACGGCCAGTATGTGCGGATCGCGCGCAAATACCTGCCGGTCGGCATGGAGGTTCACCATATGCGTCTGGAATTTAAGAAACAGGCCTTTCTGGGGGACGCGATCACGCCGAGGGTGGCGGAAGCGGACGGGAAATATATCATTACCTTGAATGACAGGAACGGCGATGCCTGCTTCGCGGGCGAATTCGCGCAGTGAATCTGGAAGTAAAAGAGAGGACGGACAGACTATGATCGAATTAGGAAAAAAACAGACACTCAGGATCGTGAAATGGCAGAGCTTCGGAGTATATCTCTCCGATGATCCGAAGGCGGACGCGGAGAACCGGATCCTGCTCCCTGTGAAGCAGGTGCCGAAGGGGGCCGAGAAGGGAGATTCTGTCGAGGTTTTTGTATACAGGGATTCCGAGGACCGTATGATCGCGACGACAACGATGCCGAAGATCATGCTCGGTGAGGTGGCGCTCCTTCGCGTGCGTGAAGTATCAAGAATCGGCGCGTTCCTTGACTGGGGTCTGGAGAAGGATCTTTTTCTTCCGTTCCATGAGCAGACAAAGAAGGTAAAAGCGGGAGAGGAAGCACTTGTCGCTCTCTATATCGATAAGAGCGGGCGCCTTGCCGCGACGATGAAGGTCTATCATTACCTGCATACCGATTCCCCCTATCAGGCAGGCGATACCGTTCAGGCAAGGATCTATGAGATCAGTCGGAACTTCGGCGTTTTTGCCGCAGTCGATGACGAATATTCCGGTCTGATCCCGCAGAAGGACGCACAGGGTAATTTTGTGCCGGGCGAGGTAATGAAGCTGCGTGTCACCGCGGTTCGCGAGGACGGCAAGCTGACCCTTTCGGCCAAACAGAAAGCGTATTTACAGATCGGCGGGGACGCGGAGATCATCGAGAAAGCGATCGAAGAGGAAGACGGCGTGCTGCCGTTCGATGATAAGGCATCTCCGGAGCTGATCAATGAGCGCTTCGGTATGTCCAAGGCTGCTTTTAAGAGAGCGGTCGGACACCTGTTGAAAGAGAGAAAGATCCGGATCGAGGACGGGGAGATCTTCTCCACCGATCCGAAATACAACGACTGACCAACGCGGAAACGGGAGCACGGTTCCTGCCGGGCCCCGCGGCGAAGAGAGGGAGTAACATGAGCTTTGTTCATCTGCATGTCCACACGGAGTACAGCCTCCTGGACGGATCAAACAAGATAAAGGAATATGTTGCCAGAGTCAAAGAGCTCGGCATGAACAGCGCTGCGATCACCGATCACGGTGTCATGTACGGCTGCATCGACTTCTACAAGGAATGCCTCGCGCAGGGGATCAAGCCGATCCTCGGCTGCGAGGTTTACGTGGCTCCGGGCTCGCGCTTTGACCGCGAGACGGGACAGGGGGAGAACCGCTATTATCACCTGATCCTGCTGGCGGAAAATATTACCGGATACAATAACCTGATGAAGATCGTATCGAAGGGCTTTGTCGATGGTTTCTATTACAAACCCCGCGTGGATCTGGAAATTCTGAAGCAGTATCACGAGGGGATCATCGCGCTGTCTGCCTGCCTGGCGGGCGAAGTGGCGGTCAATCTGGCCCGCGGCATGTATGAAGAGGGCAAGAAAGCCGCTCTTCGCTATGAGTCGATCTTCGGGAAGGGTAATTTTTTCCTCGAACTGCAGGATCACGGCATCTCCGAGCAGCAGATCGTCAATCCGCAGCTTCTGCGCATGAGCAGGGAGACGGGGATCGAGCTCGTCTGCACCAACGACTGCCATTATACCCTGGCGGAAGACGCGGCACCGCATGACATTCTCCTGTGCATCCAGACCGGGAAAAAACTTTCCGACGAGAACCGTCTGCGTTACGAGGGCGGGCAGTACTATGTCAAGAGCGAGGAGGAAATGGCGCAGCTCTTTCCGTACGCGTCGGAGGCCCTTGAGAATACGCAGAAGATCGCGGACCGCTGCAATCTGGAGATCAAATTCCACGAACTGAAGCTTCCGAAATTCGAAGTTCCGGAGGGCTATACCTCCTGGACCTACCTGGTGGAACTCTGCCACAAGGGTCTTGAGGAGAGGTACGATCCGGTCACCCCGGAGCTCAAAGCCCGTCTGGACTACGAGCTCGATGTCATCCGCAAGATGGGTTACATCGACTACTTCCTGATCGTCTGGGATTACGTGCATTTCTCGAGAGCGAACGGGATCATCGTCGGCCCGGGGCGTGGCAGTGCCGCAGGCTCACTGGTATCCTATACGCTCGATATTACACAGCTTGATCCGATGAAATACAGCCTGCTGTTCGAGAGGTTCCTGAACCCGGAACGTGTATCGATGCCCGATATCGACGTGGATTTCTGTTATGAACGCCGCTCCGAGGTCATCGACTATGTCGTGGAGAAATACGGCCGCGACCGTGTCGTACAAATCGTCACCTTCGGTACGATGGCCGCGAAGAACGCGATCCGCGATGTCGGACGTGTCATGGATCTTCCGTACGCAAAGTGCGACATCATCTCCAAGATGATCCCGAACGAACTGAATATCACCATCGATAAGGCGCTGGTGATGAATCAGGAGCTGAAGAAAACCTATGATTCCGACGAGGAAGTCCATCATCTGATCGATATGGCGAGACGCCTGGAGGGCCTGCCGAGGCATACCTCGATGCATGCGGCCGGCGTCGTCATCTCTTCCAAGTCGGTCGATGAATTTGTACCGCTTTCCCGCGCGGCGGACGGCACGATCACGACACAGTACACGATGACGACCCTCGAGGAACTGGGCCTTCTGAAAATGGACTTTCTGGGACTTCGAACGCTCACCGTACTGCAGAACGCGCAGAAGATGGCGGAGCGCGACTACGGGATCAAGCTCGATCTGCTGAAGATCGACTTCAATGATCCGAAGGTCATGGCAATGATCGGCGCGGGAAAATGTGAGGGAGTCTTCCAGCTCGAGTCGCAGGGCATGAAGAACTTCATGAAGGAACTGAAACCGACGACGCTCGAAGATATCATCGCGGGTGTGGCCCTGTACCGACCGGGCCCGATGGATTTCATTCCGCAGTATATCCGGGGCAAGAGCCACCCGGAGTCGGTGACCTACGACTGTCCGCAGCTGAAACCGATCCTGGAGCCGACCTACGGCTGTATCGTTTACCAGGAGCAGGTCATGCAGATCGTACGTGAGCTGGCCGGTTATTCCTACGGTGGAAGTGATATCCTTCGCCGTGCCATGTCGAAGAAGAAGACGCATGTCATGGAAGAGGAGCGGCAGAACTTCGTGTACGGAAACGCGGAGCGCGGTATTCCGGGCTGCATTGCCAACGGTATCTCCGAATCGATCGCGAACAAGATCTACGATGACATGATCGATTTCGCGAAGTATGCCTTCAACAAATCCCATGCCGCTGCCTACGCGATCGTATCGTTCCAGACGGCGTGGCTCAAATATTACTACCCGGTCGAGTTCATGGCGGCTCTGATGACCTCCGTGATCGACAACCCGGGGAAAGTAACCGAGTATATCTATAACTGCCGGCAGATGGGCATCGGGATCCTTCCGCCGGACATCAATAAGAGCGCGGGAAGCTTCTCGGTAGAGGGCAAAAACATTCGCTACGCGCTCTGCGCGGTCAAGGGCATCGGCCGGCCCGTCATGGATGCGGTAACAGCGGAGAGAGACGCAAACGGCCCGTTCCGCGATCTCCGCGATTTCTGTACCCGTCTTACGGGCAAAGAGGTGAACAAGAGAACGCTGGAGAACTTCATCAAATCCGGCGCGTTCGACTGCCTCGGCGGCACCCGGAAGCAGTTCATGCAGGTCTACACGCTTGTCATGGATCAGGTTGCCCAGGAAAAGAAAAACAATCTCTCCGGCCAGATGTCTCTCTTTGATCTGATGGGAGAAGACAGCCGGGAGGCTTTCGAGATCCGCCTGCCGGAGGTCGGCGAATTCCGGAGGGAAGAACTGCTCGCGTTTGAGAAAGAAGTGACCGGCATCTATATCAGCGGACACCCGCTTGAGGAGTACGAAGAGAAGTGGCGGAAATGCATTACGGCGACGACCGCGGACTTTGTCCCCGACGAAGAGACCGGACTGCCAAAGGTAACGGACGGCTCCTTTGTGATCGTCGGCGGCATGGTCACCGAGAAAACGATCAAATATACGAGGAACAACCAGACCATGGCTTTCCTCACCATCGAGGATCTGTTCGGAACGATGGAGGTCATCGTTTTTCCGAAAAGCTATGAGAAGTGCGCGGCGCTTATCGGTGAGGACGCGAAGATCTTCATCCGCGGACGCGTACAGGTGGAAGAGGAGAAGAGCAGCAAGCTGATCCTGGAGAATGTCATTCCGTTTGCCGACGTTCCCTGTGAGGTCTGGATACAGTTTGAGGATCAGGAAGCTTATGCGGCGAACGCGGAAGAACTCCGGACGATCCTGGCCAAGGCGCCGGGACGTGACCGCGCGATCGTTTTTCTCAAGAAGGAACATGCGATGAAACGGCTGCCTGCCGGCGTGGACCTGCAGTCCGATCAGAGAATATTGGATGATCTTACGAAAAGATTCGAAAAAGACAACGTGAAACTTGTGCAAAAGGGCATTGAAAACGCAGGTAAAATGCATTAGAATATATTCTGATAATTTTTTGATAAACGATAAGTTATATATAGAC
>JAXJTA010000048.1:0-3103 GCA_036309825.1 Eubacterium sp.
CTGGGCATTCCTTATCGACACGATGCCCGAGGAAAGTCTGGAACATAGATGGTCTGCGAATATCCTTTCCCTCCCCATCGATCAGAGATACGATGAGGACGATATGAAGCATATGGCAGACACGATCCTGGGATACGGATCTTGACCAATCCATGAAAGATAACAGCAGAAAGATCAACTGGATAAAAGCGATCGTGATCAATCTGGTCATCGCGATCCTGCAGTGTTTTTTCGGGTATAAGCTGCTGCGCTTCTGGACGGCACTCGTCGGCTTTCTCATCGGTTTCCTGCTGGGATTTCTGATCACAGGAGCAGTCGCGCCCTCATTATCCGCTTACATCCCGGTTCTTGTCGGCGCTGCCGCGGGATTTGTACTGTCGATCCTGGCGTACAAGATCTATCTGGCAGGCGTTTTGGTCTATTGCGGCATCATTGCCGTATCCGCGGTCTATTCGATCAATTTCCCTGAGGGGCAGTTGATGCATTTCCTGAAGATCGTGCTGATGATCCTTGCGTTCCTTCTTGCCGGTGTACTTGCGGTCAAGTTCGCGCGGCCTTGTATCATTGTTATCTCCGCCGTTTCGGGAGCGGGTGCGGCGGTGGGAGCACTGATTACGCTTTCTGCTAAGGTGTCTTCCGACATGAATCTGCAGCTCGTGATCTTTGCGGCGATGGCTATTCTGGGAATGGTCATCCAGTTCCTTACCACAAGAAAAAAATAACGCGTGAACTGAGCGCTGCCCCAAGATTATCGAAAATTTTGCGCTTGATATAGAAAATAAACTTGCTATAATGAATGGTAGCTGTAAAATTTTTGGTCAGGTACGAAAGAAGGGTGTATCATTATGGATCAGGTCGATTACAGAATCCTGAAAATCCTGCAGAATAATGCGAGGGAGACGGCGTCGAACATCAGCAAGGATATTCATTTATCCGTATCCGCGGTCATTGAGCGGATCCACAAGCTGGAAGAGAGCGGCGTCATCAGTAAATATACGATCATTGTTGATGAGAAGAAAGTCGGCAGCGCGATGACAGCGCTGATGGAAGTTGCACTGGAAAAACCGGTGTATTACGATTCCTTCGCCGAGGCGATCCGTGATATGGATAGCGTTGTTTCCTGTTATTACCAGACCGGCGGTTTTGATCTGCTGCTGAAGATCGCCTGCGATTCTCCGGATGAACTCGAGCAGGTACATCGATCAGTCATGAACCTGGAAGGTGTAAAGGACACGCAGACACACGTGGTTCTGAAGACTGTAAAGAATGTATATTCTTCCATCAGAAAACCAAAGAACTGATCGCGCTTGTCTGAAAGCCAAATTGAATGAGATAAAAAGGCGCGAACAAATTCGCGCTTTTTTGATGCAGAAGGAAGGGAAAGTTATGAAAGAGTATCAGAGATGTTACGCATTGGTTTCTCTGAAAGCCATCCGTCATAATATAGAAGAAGCACGGAAACGCATTTTGCCGGGAACAAAGCTGCTTGCCGTTGTAAAGGCAAACGCCTACGGGCACGGCGCGGTTCCCGTTGCGAAAAGCCTGGAGGAATGCGTCGACTTCTTTGCCGTTGCCACGTTGGCAGAGGGAGAGGAACTCCGGAATGCTGGGATCGAAAAGCCGATCCTTGTTCTTGCCTATGTTTCACCGAGTCAGTATGAGAAGATGGTCAGCCTGGATATCCGTCCGAGTATCTATGATCTGCACGCGGCGGAACTTCTGGAGCAGGCGGCATCGGCAATGAATAAGCGCGCGAAGATCCATATCGCGGTCGATACCGGTATGACGCGGATCGGTTTCCAGATCACGGAGGAGGATGCGGATACGGTTGCCGCGATCAGCCGGATGCCGCATATCGAGACAGAGGGGATTTTTTCACACCTGTCCTGCTGCGACATGACTGACAAGACCTTCTGCATGGGACAGTTTGATGCTTTTCGGAAGATGCTTGAAATGCTGTCCGCACGTAACGTACAGATCCCGATCCGTCATATCTGCAACAGCGCGGCGATCGGCGAGTTCGAAGCGGATGACCCGAACCGTTATGATATGGTCCGCTCCGGCATTACGACTTATGGCATCTACCCGTCCGAGGAAGTCGACAAGTCTGCAATGAATCTGCTTCCGGCACTGGAATGGAAGGCGCACGTGATCCATGTCAAAGAGGTCGGCCCCGGGAGAGGCGTCAGCTATGGCGCCACCTATGTGACGGACAAGCCGCTTACCCGGATCGCAACCGTTTCGGCCGGCTACGCGGATGGTTATCCGCGCGCACTTTCCTCGAAAGGGCGTGTTCTGATCCGCGGACAGTACGCGCCAATCATCGGAAGAGTCTGCATGGATCAGATGATGGTCGATGTAACCGATATTCCGGATGTGCAGGTGGAGGATGTCGTGACACTTGTCGGGCATGACGGAAATGGATTCATTCCGATCGAGGAAGTCGCGGACCCCTCGGCGAGCTTCAACTATGAGATGCTCTGCAGGATCGCCCCGCGCGTTACCAGAATCTATGAGGAAGAGTAATGCCGCAAATACGCTCGGGATTTGTGGAGACTCGTCCCATGACCGAATAGGCATTAAGGTGCCAATTCGAGTGCGAAAAACTGAATAATGAGTAGATAAATTTCGTAAAACGTCGTTTCAATGAGTGGGATTTCATTGAGACGGCGTTTTTTTCATGCTTTTATCCTGTGATCCATTTGATGGAATGCATTGAAATAAATACAAAACTGGTAAAAATAAACAAATCACATAGCTAATTTACAGAAAAAATCTAATATTGCGTGATCCAAAGTACTGGATTGTGTCTGGACGGTGTGATATACTAGCGAACAGTTATTTAAATAGAAATGTTTCGAATATTTTCGTTTTGATATAACGAGACGGGAATATGTAAAAACAGGAAGAAATATACAGCAAGGGAGAGGACATACGTATGAAGAAATTTTGGAGTCATCTGGTAAGTGTCGCCGCGGCCGTGGCACTTGTTTTTTCAGCACCGGCAGCAACCGTTTATGCGGGTGGATCGCTGTCGACGGCACAGTACATTACGCAGACCGGTTCCGCAACTGCCGGGGAGGGCGGCGCATCCACCTATAAC
>JAXJTA010000049.1:0-2371 GCA_036309825.1 Eubacterium sp.
GTCCCCTGTCGGCAGCCGCTGCCTGCACTTTATTGATCGTCGTCGCCCCGATTCCGCGCTTCGGAATGTTAATGATTCGCTGAACAGCCAGATCATCAAGCCCGTTATCGATCGTCTTCAGATATGCGAGCATATCTTTGATTTCTTTTCGTGAATAGAAGTTCACGCCGCCGACCAGTTTGTACGGAATGTTGGCGCCGATAAACTTCTCTTCGAAAAGTCGGGACTGGGCGTTGGTCCGATAGAGAACCGCGAAGTCACTGTAGGTTCTGCCATTCCGAACCTTATCCCGGATATCGCGGGCAACGAACTCCGCCTCCTCGTAGCCGGTCTGGAATTCACGGAAATGGATCTTCTCTCCCTCTCCGTTATCTGTCCAGAGTTTCTTCTGCTTTCGTCCCTCATTATTGCTGATGACCGCGTTCGCCGCATCCAGAATATTCTTCGTGGAACGGTAATTCTGCTCCAGTTTGATTACTTTAGCGCCCTTAAATACCTTCTCAAAATTGAGAATATTGGTAATGTCGGCACCGCGGAACTTGTAGATCGACTGGTCATCATCACCGACGACACAGAGGTTCTTATACTTCGATGCCAGAAGGCTCACAAAGCGGAACTGTACCGCGTTCGTATCCTGGTACTCATCGACCATGATGTAGCGGAACCGTTCCTGATAATATTCCAGGACCTCCGGCTCCTGTTCAAAAAGCTCTACCGCCTTGATCAGAAGGTCATCAAAATCGAGCGCATTGTTTTTCTTCAGGCGCTTCTGGTATTCCTTGTAGATCTGTGCGAAACGTTTTTCCTCCCAGCATGAAGCTTCCGCCTCGACATCCTCCGGCATCTTCATCTCATTTTTTGCGGAGGAAACGCGGGCGAGGAGAGACCGCTCCTTGTACATCTTCGGATCCAGTTCGAGCGTACGGATGACTTCCTTCATGACCTGCCGGCTGTCATCCGTATCGTAGATCGTGAAATTCGTATCGTAGCCAAGGCGGTCGATGAACCGGCGCAGGATCCTGCAGCAGCTTGAGTGGAACGTGGAGACCCAGATGCTCTCGGCACCGGAACCGACCAGATTGTCTACACGCTCGCGCATCTCGCCGGCGGCTTTGTTCGTAAATGTGATCGCCATGATATTCCATGGGCGCACCTGTTCGTGTTCGATCAGATAGGCGACGCGGCAGGTAAGCACCTTCGTCTTGCCGGAGCCGGCTCCCGCCAGAATGAGAAGAGGCCCTTCCGTGGTGCGGACGGCCTCCTTCTGCTGAGGATTCAGTGTGTTCAGATAATCCATCAATTAAATTCCTTTTCGACAGCTGCGAGAGCTGCAATGATTACTTTGTCCATGTCGTAGTATTTGTACTGACCGAGGCGTCCGCCGAAGATCACATTGGGCTCCTTCTCCGCCAGTGCCGCATAACTTGCGTACAGAGCGTTATTCTCCTCGTTATTTACCGGATAGTACGGCTCCATGCCGACCTTCCATTCGGAAGAGTACTCTCTGGAAATGACCGTCTTCGGCTGTGTGCCGAACTCAAAATGCTTGTGCTCGATGATACGGGTGTAAGGCACTTCTCTCTCGGTGTAGTTGACAACGGCATTACCCTGATAGTTGTCGCAGTCGAGGACCTCTGTCTCGAAGCGGACGCTTCTGTACTGAAGGGCGCCGAGCTTGTAATCGAAGTACTCGTCGATCATACCCGTGAAGACCGTTTTTGCGGCGATATCCGGATTCTCCCTGCGGAATTCGAAATAATCGGTACTTGTCTTCACATCGCAGCCCTGCAGCATCTTCTCGACGATCTGTGTGTAGCCGCCCATCGGAATGCCCTGGAACCGGTCATTGAAATAGTTATTGTTGTAGGTAAAACGGAGCGGCAGTCTCTTGATAATGAATGCAGGAAGCTCCGTGCAGGAACGTCCCCACTGCTTCTCCGTGTAGCCCTTAACGAGCTTCTCGTAGACATCGCGGCCGGCCAGGGAAAGGGCCTGCTCTTCGAGGTTCTGCGGATCGGTAATATGCAGACTCGCGATCTGCTCTGCGATCTTGTCCTTTGCTTCCTGCGGTGTGCGGATATTCCACATCTTGCTGAAGGTATTCATATTGAACGGCAGATTGTAGAGCTCGTCCTTATAAACGGCGATCGGAGAATTTACGTAATTGTTGAACTCGGCGAACTGATTGATATACTCCCATACCTTCTTGTCCGAGGTGTGGAAAATATGAGCGCCGTATTTGTGTACGTTGATACCCTCGATCTGCTCCGTGTAGATGTTGCCGGCGATGTGATCTCTCTTATCGATCACGAGTACGGAATGTCCCCTTTTCACCGCTTCATGTGCAAAAACCGCGCCGAACAGTCCGGCA
>JAXJTA010000050.1:0-7692 GCA_036309825.1 Eubacterium sp.
CATTATCTTTGATCGTGATGCGGCGCTTATAGGTGTCGTCGTCAAAGATCTTCCATGTAGAGGCTTCCTCTTCGGTGATATATTCCGGGTTATATACCAGACCGGTTATACCCCACATATAACCTGCGGCATATTTTGACCAGTTCTCTCCGTTGATCTCCTTGGTATCAAAAATATTGCGGATATAAGGAGATACTCCCTTCTGATAATAATTATTCTCATCCTCAAGATCGAAGAAATGATCTGACAGGGGAACAAGTTCATTCTCTGACATCAGTTTCATGATCATATACTCGGAGGGACAGACGAGATCGTACACATCGCCGAGCGTCAGCATATTGTACAGATCCTCGTTGGTTCCGAAAGTCGAATATTCCACCTTGACCTTCTGCCCGTAGGTTTCGTAATACCAGTCCTCGAAATCATCGACCATCGAATTTTCTCCGAAGATCGTGCCCGAGTCCAGGTCAATGGCCTCATCCTCTCCCCAGTCTCCGGTATCGATGTATTCCTCCCAGTTACAGATGCGGAGTTTGATCGTATCCTTGTCATTTTCAGAGGACGCGGCAACCTCGGTACTGTTCTCATCAGACGAGGAATTTACCGCGGCCATTACCGTCGTCGGAAAAACGGAGCCGGCGGAAACCGCTAACGCGAGAAGGAATGCAAATTTTCTTTTCATGCTCGTACCTCCTCTTTCTGCCGTCTTGCGGCATTCACGTTCATGACGATAACTGCCAGAATAACGATAACAAAAATAACGGTCGCCAGTGCCCACAGAGCCGTCTTGATCGTTGTCTGGGAGCCCTTCGTTGCGTTTACAACATAGGTACTGATCGTATTGAAGGTTGCCGGCTTCGTATATGTCGTAATGAAGTAATCATCGAGTGACAGCGTGATCGCGAGCGCGAAGCCGGAAATGATACCCGGGACGATCTGCGGGATCACCACCTCAAAAAGTGCGCGGAATGGTGTTGCGCCGAGATCGAGGGCTGCCTCATAGAGTGCCGGATCCATCTGCTTGATCTTCGGCATGACCGAGAGAAAAACGAACGGCGCGCAGAGCGTCACGTGTCCGAGAACGAGCGGAACGAAGGTATCCTTGCTGACCCCAAGTACGACTACGAGCAGAATACAGATCGAGAAGCCCGTTACAACATCCGCGTTAATGACGGGGATCTGGTTCAGGGTTCCGATCGCGGCAGAGACCCGATGCTTTGAGTAGAAGGAGCCGATGGCTCCCAGTGTTCCGAGAATGGTGGAAATGATCGCAGCAACGACAGCAAGTGCCAGTGTACCGAAGATCATGTCGCGAAGTTCCTCCGTGGTGAACAGTGTCACATAGTTATGCAGGGAGAAACCTCTGATCGCACCGATATTGGTTGCGTCCGTAAAGCTGTATACCGCCAGAATGACGATCGGCAGATACAGGACAAGGAGCATGCAGCCGAGGAATATACGTTTGTAACCGTCTTTTTTCACAGTAATGCACCCCCTCTCTGAGATTCTTCATCGCCGCTTCCGGTGAGCAGTGTAAACAGGCAGATGATGCCCAGAAGGATCAGAGCGATCATCGAGCCGCCGTTCCAGTTATACGCAGCAAAGTAGCTTCCGATCAGGCTGCCCATGATGTACGTGCTGTTATTGAGCATATCCAGTACGACATAGTTGGTCATAGCCGGAAGGAAAACCATGGAAATACCGCTGATGATGCCCTGTACCGAAAGCGGCAGCGTAACGGTGAGAAACGTTTTTCTCTCGTTCGCGCCGAGATCCATGGCTGCCTCGCGCAGAGCTCCGTCGAGCCGGGAGATCGTCGTGTAGATCGGAAGGATCATGAACGGCAGGAAATCATACGTCATGCCGATCACGGCATTGAGGAAGGGATACATCGAAAGATTCCCCTCGATCAGTGTCAGAATCTCTTTCAGAGCGGTGATTCGCAGTGAGAAGTTGATCCACATCGGCATCACAAAGATCATGACGATCACAGACTTTGCCTTGATCGTACTCGTCGCCAGAAAGTACGCGGTCGGATATGCCAGAAGGAGGCAGACGCCGGTCGTTACCGCAGCGATGGCGAAGCTGTAGAGCAATGTGCCAAGAGCATTCGGATCGGTGAAGAAACCGGTCAGATTCCCCATAGTGAACTGTCCCTGCCCGTTCGTAAATGCATAATAGAACAAAACGATCAGCGGCAGCACAACAAACAGGATGAGGAACAGAAAATATGGAATGCCAAGGTTTTTTCTTGAAAACTTCATCTTCTATCCTCTCCTTAATTATTTCTTCCTGATATACGAAAATTTCATTTTCTCCAGCGGGATCACGAGGCTGACACGGTCTCCCATGTTCCAGAGATCCTCATCGTAAACAATGAAGTCCTGCTCAAGATCGGTCTGCACAACGTAGCTGTAGCGGTCACCGAGGTAGATCAGGTTGGAGATATTTCCCTGTACAAGACCCACATCCTGTTCATCTGTCATTTCGATGTCACCCGGATCGATCGAGATCTGAATCCTCGTACGATCCAGATCGATCGTATCACCGTGAGCATCAACGAGGGTTCCGTCTTCCAGACGACGGCTTCCCTTGATGATCTTTGTCACGCTGGTCTCGATCTCTGTACCATTGAACTCGAGACGATAGTTCTTGTTGATTTCAGCATTGAAGATATTGGTATGATCCTCAGCGACCATGATATGAATGCCGTCCGGCTCCACGCGAAGTCCTACGCGGCTTCCTACCACCGCGTTTTTCACGGTCTGGATCATATATTCGGTCCGGCCCACCTGCACGCTGATCTCGTAATGCATTCCTTTGAAGATCACGCCGGTAACCGTTCCCGTTACGATTCCCTTATCGGGCGTTGTGATCTCGATATCCTCCGGACGGACGACCGCGGTAATATGCGTACCCTGTGCGACATCATCAACGCAGACATACTCACCGCCGCCGAAGCGGACCTTAAGCTTTCCGGTCATGATTCCGCTGAAGATATTGGACTCTCCGATAAAGTCGGCGACAAAAGCGTTCTTCGGCTCATTATAGATATCCTCCGGTGTGCCGATCTGCTGCACCTTTCCTTCGTTCATGACAACGATCTTATCGGACATGGTGAGGGCTTCTTCCTGATCATGGGTCACATAGATGAAAGTGATCCCCAGCTTCTTATGCATATCCTTCAGCTCGTACTGCATCTCCTGGCGCATCTTCAGGTCGAGAGCGCCGAGCGGCTCATCGAGAAGGAGGATCTCCGGCTCATTGACGAGGGCACGCGCGATGGCAATACGCTGCTGCTGGCCGCCGGACAGCGTGGAGATATTGCGCTTCTCAAAGCCTTCGAGATCAACCAGCGCCAGAACCTTTTTCACCTTCTTATCGATCTGATCCTTCGGTGTCTTCTTCTGCTTCAGGCCGTAGGCAATATTGTCATAGATATTCATATGCGGGAAAAGCGCGTATCGCTGAAATACCGTATTGATCGGCCGCTTGTACGGCGGAAGGTCGGTGATCGATCTGCCGTTCAGCAGGATCTCGCCGGAAGTCGGCAGGTCGAAGCCCGCGATCATACGAAGCGTTGTTGTTTTTCCACAGCCGGAGGGTCCGAGGAATGTCACGAACTCTCCCCTCTTTACTTCCAGATTAAAGTCGGTAACGGCATTAAAGCCGTCTTCAAAAGAGCGGGTCACATGCTTTAATTCGATGATATTGGTCGATTCCATTTTTCTGCCCTCATTATTCTCTCTGTATATTTCTGTAAAAACGGATGCTTATGCTCAGCCTGTCAGACTATTGCCGGAACGTTCTTCCTGTCAGAACATCGGCGGCGTGCTGACCCAGATCAGCTTCGCCGGCTTGGATGTCGGATTTTCCAGCCGATGGATCATTTCCGCCTTATAGTAGAAGCTGTCCCCGGCCTTAATATGATGGACCTTATCCCCCAGGTGCAGGGTGATCCTGCCGCTGATCAAATAACCGAATTCCTCCCCGATGTGCGGCTTATCCTCCTCGAGCGACTGATGCGGCTGGATCACCACAAGCAGCGGCTCCATGTCATTTTTCTGCGCGCTCGGGATGATCCACTTGCGGCTGTTTCCCGCCTCATCGATCTTCTCAAAGTAATCCTGTGGAGAAAAAACGATCTGCTCCGTCTGTCCCTTGCCGAAAAACTCAGCCGGTGTAGATCCGAGTATCTCGATCAGATCGAGCAGCGTAATGACCGACGGGGATACCTGTCCTCTTTCAAGCTGGGAGATAAAGCCTTTTGTCAGCTCTGCTCTGTCAGCCAGCTCCTGTTGTGTCAATCCGTTACGGTTCCGCAGATTTCTGATCTTCTGCCCAATGTCCGTATTCATCTCATCGACGTTCAATGCTTACCTCCTGCTAAACTTTTAGTGTTTTATTGCTAAACTTTTCGCTCCGCAAATAATTATATAATAGCTAAACAATTTGTCAATTATAAATGCGACTTCTGTCCCAAAAAAATAAGCAGAGAATTTTGCGAAACACGATTTACCGATCGTGCTTCTGTTAATCCTCTGCCTATTATTCAGGATATTCTGTTTATTATTTTCGTGCTGCCTTCAGGCGTTCCATCGCCCGCGCCAATTCGGCCCTGGAATGGTAATACTCCATCTGCGACTGTTTTTGCCGCAGCTGTTCCTTTGCCCTTTCTTCCGCCGCTCTCGCTCTGGCTACATCGATCTCGTCCGGACGTTCCGCTGTCTCCACGAGAAGAACGAGACGATTATTGTTCATCTGGGCAAAGCCCCTGCCGGTAACGGCACTGTACCAGCCGTTCTCGTCCGGTTCAAAGATTTTCCCGTCGGCACGAAGGTCATGCTTCGCGTCCTTCACCGGCCGGAATCGGGTCTCACCCTCTCCGAGTGCGATAAAGCAGTTCTCGTGATGTGCCAGGATCTCCACATCGCCGTCAAAACCGGGCATGATGCAGGTCTCCGCGTAACCGCGATAAAACTCTTTATCCGCGCAGATAATTCTGAGAAAGAATGTACTCATAAATTATTGCTCCTTCATCAGCTGTTCGGCTTTCTTCTTCGCGTCATCGATCGTTCCGACGTTGAAGAACGCGTTCTCCGGAAGGTCATCGACTTCCCCGTCAATGATCGCCTTAAAGCTTCTCAGCGTGTCCTTGAGCGGAACATACTCGCCCTTGATACCGGTAAAGTTCTCCGCTACATGGAAGGGCTGGGAAAGGAATTTCTGGATCTTACGCGCGCGGAATACGGTGACCTTGTCCTCGTCGGAAAGTTCTTCCATACCGAGGATCGCGATTATATCCTGAAGTTCCTTGTACTTCTGGAGGATCTCCTGAACGCGTCTTGCAATGGCATAATGTTCCTCGCCGACGACATCCGGTTCCAGAGATCTGGATGTGGATTCCAGCGGATCGACCGCTGGGTAAATACCCATTTCAACGATCTTTCTCGAAAGAACGGTCGTCGCGTCCAGATGCGTGAAGGTCGTTGCCGGAGCCGGATCGGTAAGGTCATCGGCCGGTACATAGACCGCCTGGACCGATGTAATAGATCCGTCCTTTGTCGAAGCGATCCTTTCCTGAAGCGCACCCATTTCATTTGCAAGCGTCGGCTGATAACCGACGGCCGACGGCATTCTTCCGAGAAGCGCCGATACTTCGGATCCGGCCTGTGTGAATCGGAAGATATTGTCAATGAAGAGAAGAACGTTTTTCTTCATCTGATCACGGAAATACTCCGCGATCGTAAGGCCCGTCTCGGCGACACGCATACGCGCACCGGGTGACTCATTCATCTGACCGAAGACGAGGGCCGTCTTATTGATAACGCCGGACTCGTTCATCTCACCCCAGAGATCATTACCCTCACGGGAACGCTCGCCGACACCCGTAAAGATCGAGTAGCCACCCTGTTCGGTCGCGACATTATTGATCAGCTCCTGAATAAGAACGGTCTTGCCGACGCCTGCTCCTCCGAACAGACCGATCTTTCCGCCCTTTGCGTAAGGTGCCAGAAGGTCGATGACCTTGATTCCCGTCTCGAGGATCTCAACTGCCGGACTCTGCTGATCAAAGGTCGGCGGTTCACGATGAATGCTCCATCTCTCACCCTCGACCGGACTGCCTCCGTCGATCGCATCACCGAGCACGTTGAACATACGTCCCAGCGTTTTTTCACCGACCGGAACGCTGATCGGGCCGCCCTCCGGAATCACTTCCTGATCCCTGTGAAGCCCCTCACTGGCGGACAGCATGATGCACCGGACGGTATTATTGCCGACATGCTGGGATACTTCCATGACATGCTTTTTCTCATCGATAAAAACATCGAGCGCGTCCTGAATGGCCGGAAGCTCGCCTTCCGGAAACTCGACATCGACAACAGGTCCCATGACCTGTACGATTTTTCCCTTACTCATATTATTTACCGCCTTTCACGCTGTTCACATTCCGCTCCTCTGCGCCTTCGCTCCCGCGCAGACCTCGGTGATCTCCTGTGTGATCGCCGCCTGACGGACACGATTGTACTCGATCGTCAGATTGTGCAGCATCTCACGTCCGCTGTCTGTTGCCGTCTGCATGGCGCTCATGCGGGCATGCTGCTCGGCACAGTACGCTTCGACAAGTGCACCGTAGATATAACCGATCATCGCGTCCGGTACGATCTGCCCGATTACTGCTTCCGGCGAAGGTGTGTACTGGATCTCCTCTCTCTTTACAGAAGCGAGAACCTCCTTCGGTACATCCGGTACAAACGCACTCTTCCGAAGAGGAAGAAGTTTACGCAGAGCGGCTTCCGAATTCATCGCATTTTTCATGGATGTATAGACGATATAGATCTCGTCAAGTTCACCGGAGCGATACTCTTCGAGTGCGCGCTCCGCGATCATACGGGCGCGGTCGATCGTCGGGTTCTGCACCGTATAATGGAACTGATGCGCCACATTAATGTTCTTTGACCGGAAGTAGTGTCTCCCCAGTGTACCGAGAACGAAAAGCTTGTTATTCGGACGCTTCGCCATTTTTTCCTCTGCCAGTTTCAGAACGTTGTGGTTGTATGCGCCGGCCAGACCTTTATCGGCGGTGATCACGATGAAGCCGGTCTTCAGTTCCTCCAGATTCTTCCGTCTTTCCTCCACAAAATATTCGCTTTGGATGTCCGGAATATGACGGATGATTCGCGCCAGCGCATCCTGCAGCGCATAAAAATACGGTTCTGTATCTTCCAGCGATTTCTTCGCTTTTCTCAACTTCGCGGACGAGATCATATACATCGCATTCGTGATCTTTAATGTATCCTGAATGCTCTTCATACGGTCCCGGATCTCTTTTGTACCAGCCATATGATTATTCCTTTAGCTTTCTGCCGGAACGGCAATATCCCCCGCCGCGTCCGTAATCAGCTTCTTCAGATCATTTACGTCTGTTCCGTTCGTGATTGCATCGATGATGGTCGGATGGGACGCATGGAAGTTGTTCAATACCTCTTCCTTTGCCTTGCGTATTTCTGATTTCGGAACGGAATCAAAGTAGCCGTTATTTGCCAGCGTCAGAAGGATTACCTGATCGGCCAGACTCAGCGGCTGACAGAGCGGCTGCTTCAGCAGTTCCATCAGCGCACCGCCGTGATTCAGCTGTGCTTTTGTTGCGTCATCGAGATCAGAAGCAAACTGTGTGAATGCTTCCATCTC
>JAXJTA010000051.1:0-3836 GCA_036309825.1 Eubacterium sp.
CGTTATAGCTGCCGGTACTGCCCGCGTCAAAGCTGCCGGTACTGCCGTATCCTGCGGTATCTGCACCTGCAGCGTTGCTTGCCGTATCCGGAAGCGGATCACTGAACCCCGGAATACTGTCTGTCGATCCGGCGTAGCTTCCTGTATCCGTTCCAAAGTCCGGTCCACTGTAGGAAGTCGTATCCGTTTTTACTTCCGGAGCATCTTCTACAGGCGCCGCCGGCTCTGACACAGCGCCGGTGTATGCCGGATTCGGTGTGCCGCAATTCGGGCAGAACTTCACTTTGTCGTCAAGCGGGGTGCCGCAATTACTGCAAAACATAATAAATCCTCCTCGTATACATTTCAAATTCTCAGTTCATAGCGCAAATACAGCCTGCAGTTTCCAAAGAAAAATTGATCTGCTGTTACTTATATTATATTCGAAATTTTGTATACGGGCAACAATGTTTCAGAACATTGTCTTTCGGAACATCGACTTTCGGTACAATGCCTTGCACACCATTGTCTCATCAGCTCTTTCGATTATTTTTGCAGCCCTGTTATTCTTCACTTGCAGACATCGACCCAGCCGATTGCTTCCGAACACACGAAGAGCTCCTCCGGCGTCAGCTTCACACCGGAGTGATCATCCCCTGCTGCCGGATACACGTAGGGGTACTTCCGCAGACTGATGTCACAGTATACCTGAACCTTCTCCCTGATACCAAACGGACAAACGCCGCCCGGTGCATGTCCGATATTCTCCTCAACCTCATCGTAGGGAATCATCCGTGCTTTTACATGAAATGTCTCTTTAAATTTATGGTTATCGATTCGTGCTGTTCCTTCCGCCAGAACGAGGATCGGTCTCTCCCCGTTTTGAAAGGTCAGGCTTTTTGCCACGCTCCCTTCCTCAATCCCAAGTGCCAGCGCGGCGAGCGCGACGGTGGGCGTTTCCTCCTCTGTCACAATGATCCGATCTGCAAATCCCATGTTTTGCAAATATTCCTTTGCCTTTTCGAAAGACATCTTCTTCACACCACCTTCGTCATGCAATCATCCTGCTTATTCCTCTTCCGTCCGACAGCTCCAAAGTCAAAGGACTCACTTCGTTTCCAGTTTCTGATAGCTGTAGGTCAGCGTCAGTGCCTGTTCCGTTCCTGCACCGTTTACGGTCGATACGAAATTACCGTGTTCATCATACGCGAAGTTGCGGGTATTGGCGTACGCATTATCCGAATAGGAGGTAACACAGCTGGTGATCCGCCCTTCACCGTCAAGGGTAGAAGTAACCTTCATTGTGTCTGTGTCCTCTGCTGTTTCCCGTACAGACTTCTGCAGATCGATCAGCTTCGTGTCTTTGTATATGAATGTATAATCCGTGCCCTCATAGGTTCCCTGCACATAGGACGCGCTTGTATGCATCCCCGTCAGTTCCGCGTTCTCATCATAATCAAAGGTAATGGTATCGGACGGAAGCTTGTACTCGTAGAAGCCCATCACATCATCCTCCGAAAATTCGGTGGAATCCGGTTTGATCGACAGGATATTTCCCTTTCCGTCATACTCGTAGGTCACATGGATATCCGCCGGCATTGTTTCCGGGTGTGTGCCTATGATGGTGCTTACATAGTTCTGTCCGTAACGGAGACTTCTCGTATAGCCGGTGATCTGTCCCGCCGCGCCGGTCTCGAAGGTGTAGACTGCTGTCTTGCCGTTATCACCGCCTCCGTTCATCTCCACTTCGATCGATTTGACCGTGCCGTTGCCGATCGCTTCGGACAGCAGGAAATCGAGTGCCTCATATTCGGAATCATAGAGATAGTCGACGTTTGCGATCGCGCGCAGCTTATCGTTCGACGTTTTTGCGTTGTCCACGAGCAGGAAATGGTCATAGACGGAGACTGCGTCCGCGCTTCCTTCGTTGACGATCATTTTCAGAACGCCGGTCGCCGGATCGAAGGAACGCGATACATCGAGTGTTCCGTTCGTCGCGTCCGCGGAGATCCAGATCCCCTGTTCCTTTGCGTCCGCATCTTCCTTCTCTGCCGCGCCGGATGATTCGTCCTCCTTCACGGAATCACTGCTGACGGATTCCGAAGATTCCGCTGTCACCTCGTTCTGCTCCTCGCCCCCGGAGGATGCGCTCACCGCACTGACGGATACGCTGCTTTCCGTCGAGGTGTCCGTTTTTTCCCCTTCGGAGGTTTTCGGTGATGCGCAGCCGGCCATCAATGCCGCTGCCGTAATAATTGCCAGAATTGCTGCCTTATTTCTCATGATGCTGACCCCTTTCTTGGTTATCTATACTCTCTTCTGCATCAGCCCTGTATGAGCCGATGTGGTTCCCCTTCCTCACTCAGCCGCGGAAAAACGTCTCCGCGAACGCCGCCAGATACATCGGATCCTTCGCGCCCGCCGTCTCCATCGCGGAGTGCATGGCGAGCTGCGCCAGTCCGATATCCGCCGTCCGGATCGACACATGCGCGTTGGAAATATTGCCGAGCGTGGATCCGCCCGCCATGTCCGCGCGATTCGTAAAGATCTGGAACGGCACTTCCGCATCCATGCAGGTCTTTTTGAAAAACGCCTCCGACATGCCGTCGGTCGTGTATTTCTGTCCCGCGTGGAACTTCAGAACGATGCCCTTATTCATGACCGGCCGATTGACCGGATCCGCTTTTCCCGGAAAATTCGGATGCAGTGCGTGCGCATTATCCGCCGATATCATGAAGCTGTCCGCAACCGCCGCATGGTACCTGCCGCGGCTCCAGGAAAGCCCCTCCGCGATGCGCTCCAGCACATCCTCCAGAAATGTGGAATCCGCGCCCTGCCTCGTGAGACTTCCGACCTCTTCGTTATCAAAAACAGCAAGGACCGGTATGCTCGCAGCAGCCGGGAATTCATCGGACATCTCAACGCTTCCCGATTCCAGAAAGCCTGCCAGCGTGGTATAGGCGCACTCCAGATCGTCCAGGCGGGGCGACGCGATATATTCGTGATTCACACCCACAAACGTGCCCTTCTGCCTGTTGACCAGGAAGATGTCGCAGCCGAGGATCTGTTCCTCTTCGGCATCCGCTGCCTCCGCGATCCTCTTCAGAAAGGCACCCTCCGCCTCTTCGTCACCAAAGATCGGCGGCATATCATTCTGCACATTGACCGCGTGATTCTCGTTCTGCGTGCGGTCCATATGGATCGCCAGCGACGGGATCATGCAGATGTCTTCATCGAGAAAAACGTTTTTCGCCGCGAGTGTTCCGTCCTCTTCCCGCACGATCACGCGCCCCGCAATGCCGAGCGGCCGGTCAAACCAGGTGTTGCAGAGCATGCCGCCGTATTTCTCAATGTTCAGCCGCACATAAGCGCCTGCCGTCTTCATCTCCGGCTCCGGCTTGATCTTGAACGTCGGCGAGTCGCTGTGACTGGCCATGATCCGGAAGGACGATGCCTCGCCGTCCGGGATCCGAAAGGCGATCACGGAACTCCCGTTCCGCTCGGTATAATATGCGCCGCCCTCCTCCAGCTTCCATTCGGAATTTTCCGGAAGGAAGGTGTAATTCTGTTCTTCCAGTTTCTCTATGATATTGGCTGCCGCCTGATAACAGGACGGACTCGCCTCGATGAAGAATAGCATTTCCTTCGTAATATTTTCGTACATAATGTCAGTTTTCTCCCCTGATCGATATTCTGCATGACAGTAGTATACCACCGGCGATTCAAAGTTCGCAACGGATCCGAAGCTGACCGTTAATCATCTCGATTTACCCCGGATTTACCCCGGATTATCCCCGGATTCACCCCGGATTTATCCCAGATTCTCCCGCAGCACCTTCTCGATCTGCTCCCGCTCC
>JAXJTA010000052.1:0-3898 GCA_036309825.1 Eubacterium sp.
CAACAGTGAGCACTGCAAGAAAATACATGAACTCATCATTTATTAAATTCAACTGATAACCGGCTCCATCAAGTACGACATTCTTACCGCTGTGAACGCTAAAATAATGTGTGCCCGCATTTTGTGGTGTTGATGTATCGCATTCTCCTCTGTTATCAACCATCTCAGCCCGATTGATTACCGCATCCTTCACCTGTTTGATGGTCGCGGGTTTATCCAACGTTGATTCTCCCTGTTCATCGGCCATCTTGAAGGCTTCTTTGATGGAATTGGTTCGCAGTTCTTCCGGGGCGGTTCCGTCTGCCTTGATGATCTGGAAGGCATATTCGCCCTCGGCAAGCGGGGTTTTTGCCGGTGCGTTCGCAGGTGCTTTTGCGGGTGCCTTGGTCAGCGATTCTTTCGGCTTTAATGAATCATTCGCCGCAGGTTCCGCATCTGGATCTACCGGGTCTTCGGAATTCTTGCCGTCTGCCGGTGCTCCTGTTACCTCTGCCGGATCGGAGTTCTCATCCTCCGGTTCACCTACTTCCTCCGCCGGATCGGAATTCTCATCCTCCGGTTCTCCGACTTCCTCCGCCGGATCGGAATTCTCATCTTCCGGTTCTCCGACTTCCTCCGCCGGATCGCTCGGCTCGTTCGCCGGAGGGTTCAGCACCTCTTGCGTTGTTCCCGTGGTTTCTGCCGGAGCAGCCGGTCCGTTTTCCGGAACATGCAACACCGCTTTTGATGCTGCCGGAGCAGCCGGGATCGTATCATTCGGTGATGCCCTCTCAATTTCCTCATTTTCGAGAGCCGGTGCTTCCACAGTCGGCGTTTCTCCTGTGTCTGCAAGTACCGTGCGCGCCGTCAGTCCTATGCCAAGGATCGCGACAAAAACAAATGCAGCGATTCCCAGCAGCACGCCTCTCTTTATTTGACTTTTCATATATCCCCCTTTCCCGGGACTTCTGTCCCCTATGTTTTTTAGAAGTTGACAGGCAAGTCGGACCGTCCCCTTCTAAATTCAAATTATAGGAAAAATAATCACCGGAAGTTCTTTGGATACGCTTACCCCCCCCCATATGAAAAGTATATTTTTCAGGCATCGAGGGCACTATTGGTATAATCTTCCGCATGTACAGCCGTATGTACGTACCTCTGTTTTTATCTGATCATATTTTTTGTCTTTTCAGACATTCTCCGGGCGATTGCGATAAATTGTACAATGCTGCCCTGCAGCCCGTCTCACCCTCAACTTTGATTTCAATCATACTTTCTCATTCTCTTGGCAAATTTGATAAAATCCGCACCACCATTATTGGCTGTTTTTTAGCTGTTTTCCTTGCATCCGTGAAGGTATAATTTAATTTATCTTAGTGCGCTTTCACATATGGACGCGCCGTGAATTGTCAAATATTTATCAATAGGAGGTGCAAGCTTGGGCTATCATTTATCTACGGATGACCTGAATGCGGTCATCACTAAGCTTGCGGAAACATACCGTCTGTATGCCCCGGTCCTCAAAGTAGGCGAGGGACGTTTTACCGATGTGGATGTGATCCGCTACGACTTTATTACAAAGGCCGAAGAACTTGAGCTGGACAAGAAATCAGATTATTCCTTCAAAGAGATTCTGACTCCTCTTTCCGAGACACTGTTTTACTTCACTGAGAACGATGTGAAAGAAGCGGATCAGGATCCGCGCGACGTGATCGTTTTTCTCAGAAGCTGCGACATGCACGCGGTAAAGAGATTCGACCAGATCTACCTGGAAAACGGTCCGTACAAGGATTACTTCTACGAGCGCGTTCGTGACAAAGTACACTTTGCCTTGATCGGCTGCAAAAACTCCGGCCCTGACTGTTTCTGCGTAGACATGAAATCGAACAAGACCGAGGACGGCTACCTCTTCTCTATCGAGCGTGACGGCGACGGTTTCCGCACCAACGTTCTTGACGAAGCATGCGACGCCGTTTTTTCCGCAAACAACAGCGGCAGCAAGGACGTAACTCCGTCCTTCGTAACCGGGAACGAGACCCGCGTTTCGATCCCGGCAGAGGTTCCGAACAGCATCTACAAATCCGAGATGTGGAACGAGTACACCGCGCGCTGCATCAACTGCGGACGCTGCAACTACGTCTGTCCGACCTGCACCTGCTTCAACATGCAGGATGTGTACTATACAGACAACGGCAAGGTCGGCGAGCGCCGCAGAGTCGGCGGTTCCTGTATGGTCGACGGCTATACGAACGTTGCCGGCGGCGGACAGTATCGCCGTACCAACGGCGAGCGTATGCGTTTCAAAGTACTGCACAAGGTCTATGACTTCCGCAAACGCTTCGGCTATGACATGTGTGTCGGCTGCGGACGCTGTGACGCCGTATGTCCGGAATACATTTCGTTCTCTCACCTTATCAACAAGCTGGATCAGGCAGTAAAGGAGGAAGCAAATGGCAGTAAGTGAGAATAATGCATACGTTCCGTTTCCTTCCGAGATTATGGACGTGATCAAGCATACCGAGAAGGAATATACCTTCCGCATGAAATTCGTCGGTGACGTAAGGCCGGGACAGTTCTTCGAAGTGTCCATGCCGAAATACGGCGAGGCACCGATCTCCGTCAGCGGCATCGGCCCGGATTATGTGGATCTGACAATGCGCCGAGTCGGCCGCGTTACCAACGAAGTTTTTGAACATTATAAGGGACAGAGTCTTCTGCTCCGCGGACCGTACGGCAACGGCTTCGATGTATCTCTCTATGAGAAGGGCGAGGTCATCGTCATCGCCGGCGGTACCGGTGTATCTCCGGTTCGCGGTGTCATCGACGCACTCGCGGCAGCCGGGGATGCGAAGGACAAGCACGTGATCGTCGGCTTCCGAAGCCCGTCCGATATGCTGTTCCGCGATGACCTGAAGAGATGGGATGAGGCGCTCGACCTGATCCTCACCGTTGACGGTGCGCCGGAAGGCTATGAAGGCAACATCGGTCTCGTTACAAAGTACATCCCGGACGTTCCGATCCGTGACGTTGCCAATGCGCAGGCTGTTGTCGTAGGGCCGCCGCCGATGATGCGTTTTTCCGTCATGGGACTTCTGCAGAAGGGCTTCCAGGAGAAAAACATCTGGGTTTCCCAGGAGCGTAAGATGTGCTGCGGACTTGGAAAATGCGGTCACTGCCGTATCGGTGAGAAGTATGTCTGCGTAGACGGACCGGTCTTCAATTACACCGAAAGCAAAGATATGCTCGACTGAGGAGGAGGTAAGTATGGGTTACGATTGTAATATGAAAAAACTGAAGAAAAACGCCTTCCGTCAGTCCAAGGTAAGAGGCGAGACAGCTTCCCGTGTACGTGTACCGGGCGGACGTATCGACGTGGAGTCTCTTGCAAAGGTTGTGGAGATCGCGACCAAGTACGGTCAGGGATACGTCAATATCACGAACCGTCAGGGCTTCGAGATCCCGGGCATCGATCTTCGCGATGTTGAGGAAGTCAATAAGGCTCTTCAGACTATTATCGATAATACAGGTATCACACAGGAACCGTACGAAAGGGGCCAGGGCTATCCGGCATCCGGCACACGGAATGTCGTTGCCTGCCCGGGTAAATCTCTTTGCCCGTTCGGCTGCTACGATACCAAGGAGCTTGCGGCAAAGATCGACAAGATGATCTATCCTAACGATCATCATGTAAAGATCGCCTGCACCGGCTGCTCCAATGACTGCGCGCATGCCCGCCTGAATGACTTCGGTATCATCGGCATGACCGAGCCGCAGTACGATCCGAGCCGCTGTGTCGGCTGCGAGCAGTGCGTGAAATACTGCAAGCGCCGTTCCGTAGGCGCTCTTCAGGTCGTAAACGGCAAGATCGTCCGCGATACCAACAAGTGCATCGGCTGCGGTGTCTGCGTTGTTTACTGCC
>JAXJTA010000053.1:0-5064 GCA_036309825.1 Eubacterium sp.
GCAACGCTGCAGCACCTGCGCGATCTGGGCAATTCCGTGATCGTCGTGGAGCATGACGAGGATACGATGCTTGCCGCCGACTATATCGTCGATATCGGACCGGGTGCCGGCGAACACGGCGGTGAACTGGTTGCCTGCGGAACGGCACAGGATATTATGAAAAACGAGCGCTCGATCACCGGCGCGTATCTGTCGGGGCGCCTCAAGGTGCCGGTACCGGAGAGCAGAAAGGAGCCGACCGGCTGGATCGAGGTAAAGGGGGCCACCGAGCACAACCTGAAAAATATCAACGTCAGATTTCCGCTCGGCATCATGACATGTGTGACGGGCGTGTCGGGATCCGGCAAGAGTTCTCTTGTCAACGAGATCCTCTATAAGCGTCTGCAGCATGATCTGAACCATGCGCTTGTCGTACCGGGCAAACATAAGGAAGTGACCGGGATCAGCCAGCTCGATAAGGTCATCGCGATCGACCAGTCGCCGATCGGCAGGACACCCAGGTCCAATCCGGCGACCTATACCGGCGTTTTTGACATGATCCGAGACCTTTTCGCGGCGACAAAGGACGCGAAGGCACGCGGTTACAAGAAGGGCCGCTTCAGCTTCAATGTGAAGGGCGGGCGCTGTGAAGCCTGTGCCGGCGACGGTATTATCAAAATCGAGATGCACTTCCTGCCGGACGTTTTTGTACCCTGCGAAGTCTGCGGAGGCAAGCGGTATAACCGTGAGACGCTTGAGGTAAAATACAAGGGAAAGAGCATCTACGATGTTCTCAATATGACCGTGGAAGAGGCGCTGGAGTTCTTCGAGAATGTGCCGACGATCCGGCGCAAGATCCAGACGCTCTACGATGTGGGACTGTCCTATATCCGGCTCGGTCAGCCGTCAACGGAACTGTCCGGCGGTGAGGCGCAGAGGATCAAGCTGGCAACGGAACTCTCGAAGAAGAGCACGGGCCGGACGATCTATATCCTCGACGAACCGACGACCGGCCTTCACTTCGCGGATGTGCACAAGCTCATCGATATTTTGAAGAGGCTGTCGGAGGGCGGCAATACGGTCGTTGTCATCGAACACAATCTGGATGTGATCAAGACGGCCGATTATATCATCGACCTGGGACCAGAAGGGGGAGACCGCGGCGGCACGCTCGTCTGTGAGGGAACGCCGGAGGAGGTCGCTGCCTGTGAGGCGTCCTATACCGGAAAATATATCAGGAAATATCTGAAGGGGTAAATTACTTAGAAATTACTTAAGAAAATTTCACGGATCCTTACGGATCGGGAAAGGGAGTATATATGGCTGCAGTTACGGATATCGGAATTGATCTGGGAACAGCCTCGATCATTGTATACGCAAAGGGCAGAGGAATCGTCATGAAGGAGCCTTCCCTCGTTGCCTTTGACCGGGATGCCAATAAGATCGTGGCATTCGGTTCGGAGGCGGAACAGCTTCTCGACAATCCGCACGGGAATCTGATGGCGATCCGCCCGTTGAAGGAGGGCGTGATCTCCAGCTACATTATTACGGAAAAAATGCTTCAGTATTACATCCGCCGCGCGATCGGACACAGATACCTCTTAAAGCCGAGGATCGTTGTCTGCATTCCGAGCGGTGTCACGGAAGTAGAGAGGCGTGCCGTTGAACAGGCATCCTACCAGGCGGGGGCGCGCGACGTTTTTATCGTCCGGGAACCCGTGGCAGCGGCTATGGGAGCCGGGATCGATGTGATGCGAGCGAGCGGCTCTCTCATCGTGAATGTCGGCGGAGGCATTACCGAGATCGCCGTCATTTCCATGGCGGATCTCGTGGTATCCCAGACACTGAAGGAGGGCGGAGACAGCTTTGATGAGGCGATCATCCGTTACGCGAGGGATATCTACGGACTTTATATTGACAAGACGACCGCGGAGAAGATCAAAAAAACGGTCGGCAGTGTGGCGGAAAGCGACGAAGACGGAAACGGACAGCCGCTGGAACGTATCGAGGTGCAGGGAAGGGATATCGACGCCGGATTTCCGCGCCGCGTTTCCTTTACGCAGGCACAGGTCAGAGAGGCACTTTCCGACCCGTTCCGCCGGATCGTGGACGGGATCCGTTCGGTAATTGAGAGAACACCGCCGGATCTGACGGGCGATATTGCGGAGCGGGGAATCGTTTTGACCGGCGGCGGTGCGATGGTCTCGGGACTTCGCAAGGCCGTACAGAAATCAACGGGCATCCGGACGATCCTTGCGGAAAATCCGGAGACCGCGTGTGCGGAGGGAACCGGCCTTTATATCGCGAATATGGCTTCTCTGGAGCCGGCGCGGGCGGGTTTCTTCAGACGATGAACGCGTTTGAACGGCGGAGAATATTTTTTCACCGGTAAGACAGGATACAAGATTACGGAGCGGGAATGGCAGAACAGATCGAAGGATATGTAGAACATATCATTTATCAAAATGCAGAAAACGGTTATGCGGTACTGAATGTCACCGTTGAGGGAGAAGAAGTCACGGTGGTCGGCTCGATCGGGCAGATCCAGGAGGGCGAATATCTCGAGGCGGTAGGAGAATACCAGATGCACGCGACCTACGGTCCTCAGTTTCATGCCACTGAAGCACATGCCTCGATCCCGAAGGGCGGTGTTGCACTCGAGCGGTATCTGGGCAGCGGCGCGATCAAGGGCGTCGGCGCGGCTCTTGCAGCCCGCATCATCAAGCATTTCGGTGACGATACGCTGCGGATCCTCGAGGAGGAGCCGGAACGGCTGGCCGAAGTCAAGGGAATCAGTGCAAAAAAGGCACGGGACATCGGGCAGCAGGCCGAGGAAAAGTCACAGATGCAGAATGCGCTGATCTTCCTCTCTCAGTACGGGATTCCGCTTAATCTGAGTGTCAAGATCTACAATCAGTATAATGACATGCTGTATCAGGTGCTTCGGGAAAATCCTTACCGTCTGGCGGACGATATCGACGGTGTCGGCTTCAAGATCGCCGATGATATTGCCGCGAAGATCGGTATCCGTCCCGATTCGGAATACCGGATCCGGAGCGGCCTCTACTACACGCTGAGCCAGGCTTCGGCGCAGGGCCACATGTATCTTCCGAAGGGGGAACTGCTCCGCCGTGCGGGGGAGATCCTCGGCTGCGCTGAGGAGGAAATGGATAAATACCTGATGGACCTGGTGATCGACCGCAAGATGGTCGTTAAGGAAGCGGAAGACGGCAGCGGTTATCCGCAGCAGCTCGTGTATACGGCACAGGCCTACTTTCTGGAATTGAACACCGCGAGGATGCTTGAGGAACTCAATCTGCGGACCGGTGAGAAGGAAGAGGAGATCGCGAAGAGGATCGCCCGGATCGAAAGTGAGGACGAGATCGTTCTGGATGATCTGCAGAAAAAAGCCGTCATCGCCGCTGCCAACAGCGGCCTGATGATCCTTACCGGCGGGCCCGGAACGGGAAAAACAACGACCATTAATACGATGATCCGCTACTTTGAGTCGGAACATATGAAGATCGCGCTGGCCGCACCGACCGGACGCGCGGCAAAACGGATGAAGGAAGCGACGGGACACGAGGCGTCGACGATCCACCGTCTCCTGGAACTTTCGGGAATGGCAGAAGATGCCGGCAGTGCCGTTCGCTTCGAACGAAACGCGGACAATCCTCTGGAGCAGGATGTTATCATCATCGATGAGGTGTCGATGGTCGATATCTTCCTGATGCACTCCCTGCTCAGCGCCATCGTTCCGGGAACGAGGCTGATCCTCGTGGGTGACCGGAACCAGCTCCCGAGCGTCGGGCCCGGCTCTGTTCTCCGCGACATGATCAGATCCGAAGCCTTCCCGGTCGTCACGCTCTCACACATTTTCCGTCAGGCACAGGAGAGCGACATCGTCGTCAACGCGCACAAGATCCACGCGGGTGAGCCGGTGAAGACGGACAATAAGAGCAAAGATTTTTTCTTCCTTCAAAGAGATGACATTGTTCTGATCCAGAGGATCGTTCTGTCTCTTGTGCAGGAAAAACTGCCGCGCTATGTGGACGGTCATTATACCGATATCCAGGTGCTGACACCGACCCGGAAGGGAGCGCTTGGTGTCGAGGGCCTGAATGTCCTTCTGCAGAAGTATCTGAACCCGGCGTCTCCCTCCAAGAAGGAAAAGGAGACGGCGAACGGCCTTTTTCGCGAAGGTGACAAGGTCATGCAGATCCGCAACGACTACCAGCTGGCATGGGAGATCCGCGGCCGTTACGGCATCGCCGTGCAGGAGGGACTCGGCGTTTTTAACGGTGATACCGGCATCGTCCGTTCGATCGATCTCTCGGAGGAGACTTTGACGGTGGAATATGACGAGAACCGCATGGTCGATTATACCTTTAAGCAGCTCGATGAACTGGAGCTTGCCTATGCGATCACCGTGCACAAGGCGCAGGGAAGTGAGTATCCCGCCGTTGTCATCCCGCTTCTCGGCGTACCGAGGATGCTGCAGACAAGAAATCTGCTCTACACGGCGGTCACGAGGGCGAAGAAATGTGTCGTTCTGATCGGCAGCGCCAGGACGTTTCAGGATATGATCGACAACCAGACCGAAGAGAGCCGCTATACAACGCTGGCAGAGCGGATCAGAGAACTGTCCGCTCCTTCGATGGAGGTGTGAAATTGTTCCTCGAAAAAGTTACGGAACTTCTGTATCCGCGGCGCTGTCCTCTTTGCGACGGCCTTCTCGCGGACAGGGAAAAATACATCTGTGCTTCCTGCAGAGGAAAGATCCGTTTCATTGAAGGTCCGCGCTGCATGAAATGCGGACGTCCGCTGCGTTCGACGGCGGTGGAATACTGCGATAACTGCAGGCGGAGAGAGCATCCCTTTGTAAGGGGCTTTGCGCCGTTTGTTTACCGGAATCTCTGTCAGGAATCACTGATGCGTTTCAAATACGATCATCGCGCGGAATATGCCGGCTTCTACGGGGCGGCGATCTGCGGCTTCGGAAGAGAACTTCTCGCGGAATGGAAGCCGCAGCTGATCCTGTCCGTTCCCGTTCACAGGAGACGGCTGATCAAGAGGGGCTATAAC
>JAXJTA010000054.1:0-1483 GCA_036309825.1 Eubacterium sp.
AGCCGGAACACATTGCTTGTACGGCGCGAGAGCCGGAACACATTGCTTGTACGGCGCGAAAGCCGGAATTTATTGTAACACAGGAAAAGCCAGAAGAATAAACAAAAAACAATGAAATTCCCGGTAAAACCCGAGCGATTTCTTGGTATTTACCGGAACTTCGTGTATAATCTTTGTGGTGTTCCGGGCGATCGGACCATGTGGGAAGTATTTCCGACCGCAAGCGAACCGGATCATGGCTTTGGCAGCGGCGCCATGAATTATGAGATCATGAATATCGAAATCGTGAATAAGGAGTTCAAAGAATGAGTGAAGTCATTAAAGAACGAAAAGAAATAGAAGAGCAGTACAAGTGGGATCTGACCACGCTGTTCGAAAGTGACGAAGTATGGGGCAAAGAGCTGGAGAGGCTTGATGCCATGACCGAGGAGCTGGCGGCATACCGGGGCAGACTGAAGAGCGCGCCGGTGATCCGTCGGTTCCTTGACGCGCAGACGCAGATGGAGCGTCTCCTGTCCGATCTTTTTGCCTATGCGAGCATGCGAAAGAGCGAGGATACGAGAGCCGAGGCGGCGCAGAATCTGTATGCCCGCATCTACCGGAAATATGTACAGGTCTCCTCCGCGCTTGCCTTCGCGAGCCCGGAGATTCTGGCGCTTCCCGAGGAACAGCTGAAAGAGGCAGCGGCATCGGACGATCTGGAACCGTATCGCTACAACATGGAAAAACTTCTTCGCGAGAAGGCACACATGCTTTCCGCGGAGCAGGAACAGCTTCTGGCAGGCTTCGGCGAAGTTTTTGCCGCACCGCGGGAGATCGCGGGCAATCTGCAGAATGCCGATCTGACATTTGCGGACGCACTTGACGAAAAAGGAGAGAAGAGAGAGGTATCCGGAGCGAATTACATTCTCCTCCAGTCATCGAAGGATCGCACTCTTCGGAAAAACTCTTTTCTCAGCTACTATGACGGCTACCGTCATCATATCAACACCTTTGCGGCATCCTATGCGGGCGCGGTCAAGGGGGCTGTTGCGGAGGCGGCTGCCAGAAAGTACGCATCCTCCCGCGAGATGTACACGGCGGGCGAGAACGTGCCGGGCAGCGTCTATGACAATCTGATCGCGGCGGTTCGCAAGTTCATGCCGGAGATGTACCGCTACGTTTCTCTCCGGAAAAAACTTCTCGGCGTTGACGAACTTCATTATTATGATCTGTATGCCCCGCTTTCCGACGGCGTACAGAAGTCTTACACCTACGAGCAGGCACAGCAGATGGTTCTCGAAGCCGTAAAGCCGCTGGGGGAAAAATACGGCGAGATCGTCCGGCAGGGTTACAGGGATCGCTGGATCGACGTTTTTCCGAATAAGGGAAAGCAGGGCGGCGCTTATTCAAGCGGAACCTACGATTCCAATCCTTTCATCATGCATAATTTCACGGGAACGCTGGACAGTGTATCGACGCTGGCGCATGAGATGGGCCATTC
>JAXJTA010000055.1:0-3433 GCA_036309825.1 Eubacterium sp.
AGCGTGCGCAAGACTAGCGAGCGGCAGAAGATGGCCGCTTCCGGCGGTGATGATACCGATGTTCTGGCACTGGCTGCCGACGGCGGTGACGGCATCGTGCAGGTATTTTTTGTTCGCGACGGCAAGCTAATCGGCAGGGATCACTTCTATCTGCGCATCGGCGAGGATGAGACGCGCGGCGAGGTGCTGCAGAGCTTCATCCAGCAGTTCTACGCCGGCACGCCGTTTATTCCCAGAGAACTGATGCTCTCGGATCCGATCGAGGGTACCGAAGTTCTGGAAGCCTGGATGACGGAGAAAAAAGGTACGAAGGTGCAGATCAAGGTGCCGCAGAAGGGTACGAAGGAAAAACTCGTCGACCTGGCTCTTCGCAACGCGGAGATCATTCTCAAGCAGGACAGGGAGCGGATCAAGCGCGAGGTGGACAAGACGATCGGAGCGATCGGGGAAATCGGCGACTGGCTTTCCATGGAAGCCCCGGAGCGGATCGAGTCCTACGATATCTCCAATATCAGCGGTTACCAGTCCGTCGGATCGATGGTCGTTTACGAGAAGGGACGGCCCAAGAAGCAGGATTACCGCAAATTCCGCATCAAATCCGTGGAAGGACCAAACGACTACGCAAGCATGGAAGAGGTCCTTACGAGGCGTTTTACGCGCGGAAAAAACGAAGAGAGCGGCTTTGACCGCCTGCCTGATCTGATCCTCATGGACGGCGGCAAGGGACAGGTCAACATCTGCCTGGAGGTCCTCGACAAGCTGGGACTGTCGATTCCTGTAGCCGGCATGGTCAAGAATGACAAGCACCGCACGCGCGGACTCTATTTCGAAAATACCGAGATCCCGATCAGCGCGGATTCCGAAGGGTTCCACCTGATCACGCGCATCCAGGACGAGACACACCGTTTTGCCATCGAATATCACAGACTCCTCCGAAGCAAGGAGCAGGTACATTCGATCCTTGATGATATCCCGAATATCGGAGCGCGCAGAAGACGGGAACTGATGCGCCATTTTCCGGGCATCGACGACATCAGAAACGCGGAGGTCGAAGATCTCAAGGCTCTTCCGTCGATGGATGCCCGTTCGGCACAGAGCGTCTATGATTTTTTCCATACGGCAAAGCAGGAGCCGGTGGCAGCGCAGGATGAAGCGCAGGATGAAGCACAGGATAACGCACATGATAACGCACAGGATAACGCACAGGATAACGCACAGAATGAAACCCAGGGTGAAACACGCAGCTGATTTTCTTGTACCTCCTCTGTCGAGGTGCTAGAATGAGAGTATCGCATCAGGCGGAGCGGAAGCGATCGCTCCATCGCCATTTATCCACATAGAATTCACGGGAGGACTGTATGACTGCTAAATATATCTCTCTGGAGACACTCGAAAAAGATATGGATCTGAAAAATCTGACGCCGGGTGTAGACCTGAATGTAAATCGCCTGACCGTTCCGGACATCAACCGTCCGGCGCTTCAGCTGACCGGCTACTTTGAGCACTTCGCCAACGAGCGTCTGCAGGTCATCGGTAATGTAGAATTTTCCTATCTGCAGCACCTGGATATGGAAACAAGGACGAAGGTCTATGAGGACTTCATTTCTCACGATGTACCGTGCGTCGTTTTTTCCTCCATGGAAGAACCGGGTGAAGAACTGATCGCGCTGGGAGAGAAGCATCAGGTCCCGACCTTCAAGACGACAAAAACGTCCTCTGCCTTCACGGCGGAAGTAATCCGCTGGATGAATGTGAAACTGGCACCGACGATCTCGATCCACGGCGTACTCGTCGATATCTACGGCGAGGGTGTCCTGATCATGGGCGAGAGCGGCATCGGTAAATCCGAGGCGGCACTGGAACTGATCAAGAGAGGGCATCGTCTCATCTCCGATGATGTGGTGCAGATCAGCCGTGTCAGCGACGTCGAACTGATCGGTACATCGCCGGATATCACCCGGCACTTCATCGAACTTCGCGGCATCGGCATCATCGATGTCAAGACCCTGTTCGGTGTAGAAAGTGTAGAGAATACACACTCGATCGACCTCGTGATCAAGCTGGAGGAGTGGGACAAGGACAAGGTATACGATCGTCTCGGTCTGGAAGAAGAATATACGGAATTCCTCGGCAACAGGATCGTCTGTCATTCCCTTCCGATCCGCCCGGGCCGTAACCTTGCCGTCATCTGTGAGACCGCAGCCGTAAACCACAGACAGAAGAAGATGGGTTACAACGCGGCGCAGGAGCTGTACAAACGTGTGCAGGCAAACCTGGCAAAGAAACGCGCGGAGCACGCGAGCGAGGACTGAAGATAACCCGAAGAACAAAAGAAAACAAAGGACGCCGGAACCGGAGTACATATCAGATGTTGCCCGGTTTCGGCGTCCTTTTGCGTTTTTGCATTTTCAATTCGCAATTTACGGTTTACGCGGTTTACGGAAAGCTTAGTTGTGGAAGCCGATCCGTACGACGTGTTTGTGATGCATGTCGGTGATCCAGTCTACATCATCGGTGAACCATTCCATGATCTCGAGCATCTTTGTTTCCCAGTCGATCGTCGCGCGGCGGTCCGCTTCCGTCTCCTCGGTCTCCATGGTGACGTCAATCTCGTCATAGCCGAAGATATACCGGCCGGCATTCCAGATCGAGAAGTTGCTGTCCGGACCCGGATCCGGGACACCATTCCTTGCCTCAACGAGGGCGTCGTGGCGGGCCTTGTATTCCTCCTGGAAATCCCCCTTCAGCTGCGTCGCAAAAACGCGGTGGCGGATAAGTTCCTTGTTCTGCCGGACGATGCCGAAGTCATGGTACATCAGGCGCATTTCTTCGGCCGGAGAGGAGATCCACTCAAAGGTATCCCCCATCTTCGCCATCAGTGCGTCAAATTCCTCTTTCTGGGCGGCGTTCGGCTTCGGTGAGAAGATATCATTCTCATAGTATGCGAAGACGAGATCCTCCATGTTCCACAGGCTGAAATTACTGATCTCCAGGTCATCGAGCAAGTGTGTCAGATCGTTCCAGATCCTGCCGAGTCCGGCACGGAAATCATGGAAGGCGCCTTCCTTTATCTTCAGTGCAGCTGCGTGTCTGTTCATAACGTTTTTCCCCCCGATCAATGAGTTTGTGAGTACAAAACGCACGGGAAAATATGCCGTGCCTCTATCTATCATAGCGGCTTTCGGGCGGGAACTCAAGAAGGACGTTCAAACCGTTTATTAACTGATTTTTGCAGGATCTCCGCTGTAGATTTTGAATTGTCCGAATGGTATAATTATTAACTGAAACTTCCCACATGGGAAATGCCAATGAACCTTGAAAACTCAATAGTTTAGCCGATAAAAAAGGCGCTAGCCCGTTCTTTTGGTATAATAGATTCGACGAAAAACCAATCACACCATCAGAGGAGTAGCACCATGTCTATTGTACCATC
>JAXJTA010000056.1:0-3368 GCA_036309825.1 Eubacterium sp.
CCGCGTCCTTCGCGACGGCGATCCGGACCGGTTCGGATGGATCGGGCCGGTAATCCGCCTTAGCCAGTGCGTCCGTAAAAGCCTCCCGATAGGCTGCGTGATCCCTCTCGTAAGGAAGCTCCGGCGCGTCCGCCGCAATCGAAAGGAGAACCTCCAGATCGATCGTTTTTTCCATTATATCGGTCAGGCTTTCGATCCCCTCTTTCAGCGAACCGATCTCGTCCGGTGAAAGGAGTCCCAGATGGCGGCTCTGCAATACGAAATCCTTCATTTCCGGTACGTAGCCCACGACCTTGATGGGAAGCTCATTCTCAATCATTGTCTTCATCCGATCATAGAGCATCGGATTCAACCGGTTGAGGATGATTCCTCTGATACATTTCTTTGGATCAAAGTCCAGAAATCCTTTGATCAGGGCGAGGATCGATCGGCTCATGCCGCGGGCCGGTATAACGAGTATGACGGGGGTATCGGTCATCCCCGCCAGATCGGAGGATCCCGCCTTCGAACTCTCAAAACCGAGTCCGTCGAAATACCCCATCACACCTTCCAGAACGGCAATACCGCTTTCTTTTGCGCCCTCCTCCAGCAGATAACGGGTGATCTTCTCCCCGGTAAAAAAAGTATCCAGATTGCGGCAGGGTGTTCCTAGGACGGAGCGATGAAACATCGGGTCTATGTAATCGGGACCGCATTTGAAGGAAGCCGGATTTTTGCCGTGCCGCTTCAAGAGATTCAAAAGCCCCGCCGTGACACTGGTTTTTCCCGATCCGCTGGCTGGTGCGGCGATCATGATCCGATCCAGTTTCATGTTCTGTCCTCCGTATCTTAAATCTGTTTTATCAAATCCGCAGTTACTGCTCCGCCGGCTTCGGGTGTTCGGGTTCCTCCGATACTGTTCCGTCTGCCGCGATAAGGTAGATCGGATTGCCGCCGATCATCATATGGATCCCGCCGGCACGTCTGGCCTTTGCCGTCGTGATCGTCAGGATCTCCGGTTCCGCAAAGCCGTCCTGCAGTGCATCGATCGTTCTTCCGACCGTTTCCGGCGAGATCGCGTTGATCACTACCCTCGCCCGGGGATTTTTCGCGTGTACAACGGAAAGGATCTCCCGGATCCTTCCTGTCGACCCTCCCACGAAGACATGCGTCGGTGTCGGCAGTTCCGAAAGGATCTCCGGCGCGCTGCCTTCCGTAATGCACACATTATCGGTGTGAAACTTTCTCGCGTTGGCAGCGATCAGTTCGACGGCCTCTTTGTTTTTCTCAATGGCACAAACAGTTCCTTTTACAGCAAGTCTGGCAGCTTCAATAGATATGGAGCCTGTTCCCGCCCCGACGTCCCAGAGTACGGAGTCATCATTCAGATGAAGCTTCGAGACAGACACGGTGCGGATCTCTTCCTTCGTCATTGGGACATTTCCGCGGATGAAGGCTTCATCGGGAAGCCCCGGCGAGGTGACTGCGACTGCGGAGGGATTCTCCAGAACCATGACAGAAAGCGGCGAGAAGGCGCGGCCGAGAAAGGCTTCCGGCTGCCCGATCGTAATTCGCTCGGTAGGATTCCCCAACTCCTCGCCGACCGTCACCAGCACCCGGGAAAGATCATAATCCACCAGTTTGCGGCATACTTCGGCGGGATCGGTGGATTTACCGACCAGGAGAAAAACTTTTTTTCTCTGTGAAACAAGAACAGCCGGATGCACGGACCGGCCGTGAATACTGGCCATGTATCCGTCCTCCAGGGAAATGCCGAGACGCGCCGACACCATGGTGACGGAGGAGATACCGGGATAGACCGTGACGTTCATGCCGGAATCGGAAAGCGAGGAAAAAACGGCCGGCGCGCCGCTGTAGAATCCGGTATCTCCGGAGAAAAGCACGGCAGCCCTGATCCCGTCCGGTTCCGCATCGAGGATCCTTCTGATCTCAGCGGCGCGGTATTCGGGAATCACACGGCAGGAACTGCCGATGAAGACTGCAACCGCCTCGAGCATGCGTGAGGCGCCGATCACGAGGTCGGCCCTCTGTACAAATTCAAGCGCGCCCGAGGTCATATGTTCTGTATTGCCCGGCCCAATGCCGATCAGCGCGATTTCTTTCATAAATTATTCCTGTCCAATCTTTCAATACATTCCTCTGCGCGGATCCCAACTTCCGTTACCGGACGCAGAATGATGACCGGCGTGATCCCGGTCTTCGCGGCGGCTGCCATCTTCTCCGGAAAGCCGCCTTCCGTTCCGGTTTCCTTGGTCACCAGATATTTAGCGTTCGTGTGATGGATCAGCGCAATATTCATCTCCTCACTGAAAGGTCCTGCATACAGAGCAGCTGCTGCCCCCGGATGCCGAGTGCCTCCGAAGCTTTAACAACGCCGGATAGAGGCAGAACTCTTGCGAAGATCCGCTCCTTCAGCTTCTCTCTTCCCGCAAAAACAGGGAGTTCTTTGCTTCCCGTCGTGAGGAGAATATTTCCCGTTGTGTTTTCCAGAAAGCCGGCTGCCTCTTCGGGTGATTTCACGAGAATATCTCCCGGTGCGGGAGAAAAACCGCTCTCCCTGAGGACACGGATACAACGAAGTCCGCTCTGACGGCAGGCCTCTTGTATATTCCGGCTTACTTCCGCGGCGTAAGGATGGGTAGCGTCGATCACAACGGAAGGCTTTTCGGCATTCTCATTTCTGTGCTCGAGAAAGTAATCGGCCATCTGCCCGGCAGTGAGCCTTCCTTCATGAACGGTGATCCCGTCTCCTTCGACCAGACTTCCGCCGTACGCCGTAGCCGTAAAGACGATCGTTCGAAGCGGCTTCCTGCTGCTTTTATCCTGGTTGCGGCGGGACAGATAGGAAGCGATCTGACGTCCTTCTGTTGTCCCCGCAAAAAGAAAAATATCATACATCGCGATATCCTCTCGGTGTGACCATTTTATCACGGATCTTCTTTGTCTGCGAATTTCCGATGAAGACGGTCGTGAACATATCGACCTTCGTCTCGCGAAGTTCCTGCAGTGTCATCACGCGGGCTCTCTCTCCATCTCTTCCGATATTCGAGACGGTGCCGCAGACGGTGTCCGGAGAACGGTGAGTGAGAATAATATCGCAGGCTTTTTGCAGATAATCGGCGCGCTTTCTGCTGGACGGATTGTATATGACAATGACAAAATCCGCTTCTGCCGCTGCTTCGAGACGCTTTCTGATCTTTTCGATCGGTGTCAGCAGATCGGACAGGGAAATGACCGCAAAATCATGGATCAGCGGAGCGCCCAGAACGGCTGCGCCGCCATTGGCGGCAGACACACCGGGGACGATCTCCAGATCAATGTCCGGATACGCGCTGCCGATCTCGTACATGGGTCCGGCCATACCGTAG